>NZ_JPWT01000051.1:0-97781 GCF_000773065.1 Burkholderia sp. ABCPW 111
GCATCGCGCATCGCGCATCGCGCATCGCGCATCGCGCATCGCGCATCGCGCATCGCGCATCGCGCATCGCGCATCGCGCATCGCGCATCGCGCATCGCGTTTTGCGTTTTGCGTTTTGCGTTTTGCGTTTTGCGTTTTGCGTTTTGCGGTTCGACGTTCGCGGTTCGACGCTCGCGTTTCGCGCCACGTCCATGTGCGGCGCTGAGCGCCGAACGCCTCACACCTCACGCCTCACCGGCTACGTCGCGCGCCGCGCTTCACGCTTCATGCGTCACGCCTCACACGTCGGGCATCCCCTGCCGTGCCTCGCCTTCACGCTCGTGACGAAGCTCAAATATCCGAAGCCCGGAATCGTCTCGATCGACGTGAAGCCCGCGTCCGCCAGCATCGCCGACAACTCGCGCGACGTGTACTGCTCGCCCTGGGTCCAGCCGATCACCATCCGGCTGTACGCGGCGGCGGCGAGCGGCCCGCTCTTGTCGTCGCGATAGAACATCCCGTGCGGCACGCTGCGCCAGCGCCGCATTCGAATCGAGCGCGCGCAGTCGCGCGTGCCTCACGCGCCGACACAACGATGCGAAGATTAATTTCCTCGATGAATGTCAAGCGGGCGCTTACGCGGCGGCGCGCGCCGCGCAAGCGATGCATGAAGCGGCGCACGCATCGCGCCCGTCGTGCAACGGGGCGGCATCGCACGCCGCCGGCGGCGCGACGAACGCCGCGCCGCACGCGTCACCACCAGCGATCGAAGCGCCGCGTGTAGTTGAGGTCGACGCCCTGGAACGTGCCGCCGTACGCGGAGATCGCCCAGAATCGGGTCAGGTTGACCGTCGCCTTGAACGCGTTGCTCGCCGACTGCAGCCCCTGCTCGTAGCCGAGCACGAAGCGCTCGTTGATCGCCTTCGACACGAGCACGACCTGCGGATCGGTCAAGCCCACGTCGCTGCGGCCGACCGACACTTCGTCGAGCCCGACCGTCTGCGCGACGCGCTTGCCGGTCGCGCTGCCGAGAAGCGCGAGCGCCGTCGTCATCGCGTTCTGCTGGCCGAGGTTGTTGCCCTGATCGGTGCCGTGGCCGAACAGGAGCCACGACAGCTTCTCGTTGTCGTTGACGTTCGGCTCGGACACGAGCCTGACGGCGGGCGACTGCACCGTGCCCGTCACTTGCACGCCCGCCTCGACTTCCTGGTTGCGTCGCATCGCGAGAATGTTGATGCCCGGATTCGACACCGGCCCGTTGAACGTGAAGAAGCCGTTCTCGATCGCGAGCCTGCGGCCGAACGACGTGTAGGTCGAGCCTTCCGTCACGCGCACGTTGCCGACCGCGCGCAGCGGCACGCCGGGCGCGCTCATCACCGTCACCGTGCCGGCGAGCCGCAAATCCGCGCCGTGGCCCTTGAAGCGGAAGTCGCGGCCGAGCCCGATGTCGATGTTCGCGCGCGGCGCGAGCGACGGCGCGGGCTTCTCGGTCGCGGGCGCGGGCTTCGCGATCGCCGTACCCGTCTTCGTCTCGCCGCGCTCGAGGCTGCCCGGGCGCACGATCACGACGTCGTCCGACAGATGCGGCGCCGCCTCTTCCGGCAAATCGAACAGCGCGCGATCGACGGCGAACTTGCCGTTGATCGCGATGCCGCCGCGCGGCGCGTCGTTCTCGACGACCGCCTTGCCCGACAGCGACAGCTTACGGTCCGGCGCGGCGAAAATCTCGAGCCTGTCGGCGACGATGCTCGCCGTCAGGTCCGGCTCGCTGCCGTCGAGCCGCACGCGGCCGATCGCGCGCAGCGTGCCGTCGCCGCCGTGGAACTCGACCTGCTGGAACTCGACGAGGTTCTCGGTCAGCTTCACGCGCACGATTCCGCCCTTCAACTGCACGCCCTGGTCGACGAGCGTCGCCGACAGGTTGTCGCCCGTCAGCGTGCCCGAGAGCTTCGGCTTCGCGGGCGTGCCCGCGACGGTCAGCTTCAGCGCGGCGCGGCCGTCGAGCAGATAGCTCGGGCCGAACAGGCCGCCCGTCGATTGCAGCGCCGGCACGTCCGCGTCGACGCGGCCCGTGAGCGGTCCGTCCTCGGCAATGCCGAACACGCCGTCGCGCAACGCGAACGGCACTGTGACGTTCGCGTCGAGCGTGCCGATGCGGCTCGCCTTCGCGTGAGCGGTGGCGCTCAGCCGGTTGCCCGGCACGAACGTCGCGCGCGCCGACAGATCGCCGATGCCGAGCGACGCGACGCCGCGCCCGGTCTCGATCGTCACGTCGCCGCTTCGGCGCCGGATCTGCGCGTAGCCCGCGGCGGTGTCGCCGAGCGTCACGTCCCAGTCGCCATCGAGGATCAGGTCGGTACGCAGCGGCGAACGCTTGCCCGTGAGCTCCGCGCGAATCTCGAGCGCGCGTGCCACCGACAGGTTCGTGATCGCGCCCGCCGTGCGCAGCCGGCCGCGCTCGAGCGCGAACGATTTCAGATCGAGCGTCGCGCCTTCGACGGACAGCTTCGCCGCGCTCAGCGTCAAGCGCTGCGCGCCCGCCGAGATCGCGAGCGGCGAATCAAGCGAGATCGACGGCGTGCCGCGGTTCGACAGCCGCGTGACGGTGCCGTCCCAGCGCATCCCGTCGCGCGCTTCGACGACGCCGCCGTTCGCCGCGACGGCGAGATTGATCACGCGGCCTTCGGCGATACCGACCGCGGTCGCGTCGAACGCATGCTTCGCGCGCGTGCCGTTCAGATGCGCGGACAGCGTCTTCAGGCTGATCGAGCCGAGCGCGATGTCGTTCGCGTCGGCGGTGAACACGAGCGCGCCTTTCGCGCCGTCGCGAATGTCCGCGCGGCCTTGCGCGGAACCGATCCGGTTCGCGCCGAACACGACGCCCGTCGCCGTGTAGTCGGCGACGACATTCGGATGCGCGAACGAGCCCGTCAGCTCGCCGTTCGCGCGCACGAGGCCCGCGAGGCCGAAGCCGAGGCGCTCGAGCTGCGGCGCGTCGACGTTGAAGCGCAATCGGTCGCCGGGCGCGCCGAAGCTGCCGCGCAAATCGACCTGGTTGCCCGCGATCGAAAGATTCGCGTTGCTCGGCAGTATCCGCGCGCCCGCCATCTGCACGGTGCCCTCGCCCGTCATCGGCAGGCCGTCGTAGACGCTGTCGCCGAGCTTGAACTGCGCCTTCGTCGAGAAGCCGGGCGCGAGCGCGCCCGTCGCGGCGAGCGTGCCGCTCACGCGCGCCGTGCCCGCACGCGGGCCCGCGGCCTGCGCGATCTTCGCGCCGCCGCCCTTCGCGGCTTGCGCGCCCTTTGCGGTCTGCGCGCCTTTGCCGCCGCCCGCCTTCGCGCCGGCCGCCGCCAGCGCGAGCGGATCGAAATCGACGAGCCTCGCCTTCAGGTCGTACGTCGAGCGCGCGTCGTGCTCGAGCACGCCCGCGAGCTCGACGCGCCCCTTGCCCGCCGTCACGCGCGCGTCGGCGATCGTCGTCTGCTTCGCATCGAGCTTGATCTTCGCCTTCGCGCCGAGCGCGAGCTTCGCGTCGGCGAGGTCGAAGTCGATCGTCTGCACGCCCGGCTCGAGCGCGACGCCGACGGGGCCCGCGAGCCGCGTCGGCCGCAGCGCGGCGACGAACGCGTTCAGATCGAGATTCGCGACCTTCAGGTCGAACTTGCCGCGGCCGTTCGCGAGCGCGCCGCCGCCCGTCACGCTGCCGTCGCGGATCGTGCGCACGGCGAGCGCGTCGATGCGCTGTGCGTGCGCGTCGAGCCGCACATTCGCGTGCGCGTCGACGAGCGGCAGCAACTCGTCGGCGAGCGCGCCGGGCTTCGCGTTGACGATCGACACCGGGCCCGCGACGACGAACGCCTTCGGCGTGTTCGCATCGGGCGTCGCGGGCTCGAGCTGCGCGCGCACCGCGAGATCCGCGACGGGCGCGCCCGGCGACAGCGCGCGCGGATTCACGTGATCGAACACGATCGACGCGCGCGTGAGCGGCACGTCTGAAAACGGCGCGGCCTCGACGTGCGCGCGGCCCGCGAGCTTCATCCCCGATGCGTCGAGATCCGCGACGAGCGCCTCGAGCGAACCCGACACGCGCGCGCGCGCGTCGACCGGCTCGCCCGAGAACTTGCCCGCATAGGTCGCGCCGCCTTCGATCGCGAACGGCCGCACGCCGTCGAGCCGCGCGTTCGCGGTGAGCGAGCCGAACGGCGTGTCGAGCCGCTCGAGCGTCGCGTCGTGATGTCGGCCGTCGCTCGCGCCGCGGAAGATGAGGCTGTCGAGCTCGGTCGTGGAGCCGGCTTCGCGGATCAGCAGCTTGTCGAAGCGCAGATCGTCGATCGCGAGTTGCAGCGGCAGTTGCAGATCCTTCGGCATCACCGTCGGCGAAGGCGGCGACGGCGCGACGCGCACGTCGATCGTGCCCGCGCGCAGCGACGCGATCGTGAAGCGCCACGGCGCGCGCGCGAGCGCCCAGCGTCCGGCGACGCGATCGATCCTTACTTCGGTGCCCGAGCCGTCGGGGCTCGTCCACGCGAGTTGTTCGAGCCGCACGCCGGCCGCGAGCGTGCCGCCTTCGAGCGTGCCCGCGAGCCGCCCGCCGAGCAGCTTGACCGCCGCTTGCCACGCGAGCTGCGTGCCGCGCTCGGTCGTCGCGGCGGCGAAGAGCGCGCCCGCCGTCGCGACGACGAGCACGACGGCGACGAGCGCCGCCCATCCGAGCGCGGCGAGCGCGCGCCGGCCGGGCGAGCGCCGCCGCTTCGGCTCGGGCGCGCGCCCGCCGCCGGGCGCGCCGCCGTCCGGTGCGTTGGGAGGAGTCGGTTCGGATACGTCCTTCGTCATGCCAAATGAAAAAAATCAGAATGCGATGCCGAGCGTCAGATACGGACGCACGCTCTTGTTCTTCAAGCCGTAAGCGAGATCGAAATTGACCGGGCCGACCGGGCTGCGCCAGCGCACGCCGAGCCCAGCGCCCGGATAGAACACCTTCTCGCCCCACGCGTCGGTCGCGGTGCCGATGTCGAAGAAGGTCGCCGCGCCCCAGTCGCGATTGAACCAGTGCTGGTATTCGGCCGTGCCCGACACGAGGTATTTGGTCGGCAGCACCGAGCCGTCGACCGAGTTGCCGATGCTCTGATAGCCGTAGCCGCGCACCGAGTTCGAGCCGCCCGCGCGGAACAGCAGCGACGCAGGCACGCCCGAGGAGCTGCCGCTCGTGAACACGCCGCCCAGCTCCGCGCGAAACACGAACAGGTCGCGCTTGCCGATCGGCACGTACTGCTGGCCGCGCGCGTAGCCGCGGATGAACGTCTGGTCGGTCAGCACGCCCTTCACCGCGAAGCTGGCTTCCGCGTGGATCAGGTTGCCCGAGCGCGGGAACAGCGGATCGTCGACGTTGCGGCGCGTCCACGCCCATTGCGGCACGAGCGCGCGGCTCGTGGTCGGGCCGGCGCCGTTCTGGTCGAGCCGGTCCTGATAGAGCATCAGCGAATACGAATAATCGATGAACTGGGCGTTGCGCGTGCGCTGCGCGCCCACGCGCGCGCTGTAGATCCGCGTGTCCGACACGTTCGTGTTCGTGTACGACGCGAGGATGCTGTTGGTCCACGCGCGCGAGCCGGGCGGCATCGACAGCTGCACCTGCCCGTACTGCTGGATCTGGTCGACCCGCCCCGACACCGACAGCGGCCACGCGGCGCCGAACGTGTCGAGATACGTGTACGAGCCCTGGATGTGCGGCCCCGTGTCGGTCGCGTAGCCGATCCCGCCGCGCACGCTGTTGTACTGGTATTCGCTGACCTTCACGTGCACGGGCGTGTCGAGCGGGCGCGCGGCGTCGTCGGACACGTCGATCGCGACGCTCGCGTAATACGGCGTGTTCTGCAACTGGCGCTGCAGCTCGGCGATGCGCTTCGCGTCGTAGATCTCGCCCGGCGACAGCGGATTCACGTTGCGCACGATCTTCTCCGGATAGCGGCGCGTGCCGGACACGTTAAGCTCGCCGATCGTAAACGTCGGCCCGCTGGCGAACGTCACCGCGAGCGTCGCCTCGCGCGTGCGCGGATCGATGCGCGCCTCCGACGCGGTGATCTTCGCGCCGAGATAACGGCGCGACTGCAGTTGCCTGAGCGCCGCGTTCTTCGCGTCGTCCCAGCCGGACTGCGTGAACGCGTCGCCCGGCTTCAGCGAGAACGCGAGGCGCGTCGCGGTCTCCTGCTTCGGGTCCTCGCTCTCGACCGGGCCGTCGAATTTCAGATCGACCGCTGACACCACCGTCTGCGCGCCCGGATCGACCGACACCGTCACGCGGCGCTCGCCGCCCGTCGTGCGCACGTCGGTACGCACGACGGGCGAGAAGTAGCCGGCCGTCGCGGCGAGCTCGCGCACCTGCTGCGGCGTCGCTGTCACGAGGAAGTCGAACTGGTCCTCGCTCAGGTCTTCGCGCTTCGCGAAGCGGGCGATGTCGAGATGCTGCTTGAGGAGGCTCCTGACCGCGCGCGGCGCGTCGATCTCGACCGCGTACTTCGCGAACGCGGGCGCGGCAAGCGCGGCCGCGCAGCCGGCGAGCAACGCGCGCAGGCCGCGCCGCGCAAATGCGCGCCATCCGGGCGAGCGGCTCGGCGCGCCGCGCGCGGCGCGCGTGGATGCATGCTGTCGTGGTGCCCGCCCTGCCAAACAAGACCTCCGCTGTAAGAATTTCGTCGGACCAAAGCCGTCATTTGAACACAGTGCGATGCGCGCAGAACGCGCGTTCGACCACGCCGACGCATGGCGCCCGCGCATTCGACGCCGCTTTACCGCCGGCTGTTCCCGGCGTTGCGGTAAAATCTCGTCGATCGAACCCGCGGGCGCGCCGCGCCCGGCTCAGAACGGAAAGCCAAGCCATGCCGTACCAGTCCGACATCACGCAATTCCTGAATCAGTTGAAGCAGCAGAAGCCGACGCTCGAAGAAGAACAGCGCAAGGGCCGTTCGCTGCTGTGGGACAAGCAGCCGATCGACCTCGAGGAGCGCGACGCGCAGCGGCAATCGCGCGTGCGCCAGACTTCGTACGTCTACTATCAGAACTTCTGACGCCGTGAGCGCCGCCGACGAGGCCAGCGCCAGCGCGCAGCCCGAAGACGCGATCGCCGCGCCCGCCGGCGCCGATTCGACGCCCGACACGGTCGACGGCGTCGCGGCGTTCGCGCGCCTGTACGGCGAGCCGCTCTTCAAGCTGCCGCAGGATCTGTACATTCCGCCGGACGCGCTCGAAGTCTTTCTCGAAACGTTCGAAGGCCCGCTCGATCTGCTGCTGTACCTGATCCGCAAGCAGAACTTCAACGTGCTCGACATTCCGATGGCGGAAGTCACCGCGCAGTATCTCGGCTACGTCGACCAGATCCGCGAATCGAATCTGGAGCTCGCGGCCGAGTACCTGCTGATGGCGGCGATGCTGATCGAGATCAAGTCGCGGATGCTGCTGCCCGTGAAGAAGGTGGACACGGGCGAGGACGCGGAGGACCCGCGCGCCGAGCTCGTGCGGCGCCTGCTCGAATACGAGCAGATGAAGCTCGCCGCGCAGCGTCTCGACCGGCTGCCGCAGCTCGGCCGCGACTTCCTGCGCGCCGAGGTGTACATCGAGCAGAGCATCACGCCGCGCTTCCCCGACGTGAACTCGGACGACCTGCGCGCCGCGTGGGCCGACGTGCTCAAGCGCGCGAAGCTCGTCCAGCATCACAAGATCTCGCGCGAGGAGCTGTCGGTGCGCGAGCACATGAGCCTCATCCTGCGCAAGCTGCAGAACGCGCGCTTCATGGAGTTCGCCGATTTGTTCGACACGTCGCGCGGCGTGCCCGTCGTCGTCGTCAACTTCATCGCGATGCTCGAGCTCGCGCGCGAATCGCTCGTCGAAATCACGCAGGCCGAACCGTTCGCGCCGATCTACGTGCGGCTCGCTTATCTGCCGGCTTGAGCGCGTTTCGCGCGGCGCCCGGCGCTGCGCGCAAACGCCGCGGCCGGGCGCGGATGCGCTTGCCGTGCGCCCCCCTCTTCTTCCGCGTCGTCGCTTCGGTTCGTCGCGCGCGCGGACATGGCGCGAAATCAACCGTGTTCGCGCGTGCCGGCGCGCGCGCCGCGCCATTTCATCCGACGATTCCAGGCGTCACGTGTAACGGCGGCCAACCGCACGCCGACATGTAACGATACGTGACGACGCGTGAAGATCAATGCCGTGCAGGCCGTCGAAGCGGTGACGCGCGCCGGCGTACGGCGGATGCGTGGGTTCCGCGTCTGCGGATGCGCGAATTCGATTCCGCCGCCGACCTTGGCGAAGCCGCACCGCCGCCGCCAATTCGGCTTCCCCCATTTGATCCACGCGCCCGCGCCCCGTGTTCGCCGATTAAAGTGAACGATCGTGCTTTTATCGATGCGCTAAAGCGGCAAATCCTCTACAATCGCCGACGCTCGACGCCCTGCGCGGCGTTCCGGCCACGACGATCCCGACCACGCCGCCTCCGCGCGGCCAACGCGCCCGCCGCGCGAGGAACCGCCCACTCATGAAAGTCATCAGCTCGATCCAGGAACTGCGCGACCAGTTGCGCGGCCAGAACCGCACGGCGTTCGTGCCGACGATGGGCAACCTGCACGAAGGCCACCTGTCGCTGATGCGGCTCGCGCGCCAGCACGGCGACCCGGTCGTCGCGAGCATCTTCGTGAACCGGCTCCAGTTCGGCCCGAACGAGGACTTCGACAAGTACCCGCGCACGCTGCAGGAAGACATCGAGAAGCTGCAGAAGGAAAACGTCTACGTGCTGTTCGCGCCGACCGAGCAGGGCATGTACCCCGAGCCGCAGGAATACCGCGTGCAGCCGCCGCACGATCTCGGCGACATCCTCGAAGGCGAGTTTCGCCCGGGCTTCTTCACCGGCGTGTGCACGGTCGTCACGAAGCTGATGGCGTGCGTGCAGCCGCGCGTCGCCGTGTTCGGCAAGAAGGACTATCAGCAGTTGATGATCGTGCGCCGGATGTGCCAGCAGCTCGCGCTGCCCGTCGACATCGTCGCCGCCGAAACCGTGCGCGACGCCGACGGCCTCGCGCTGTCGTCGCGCAACCGCTATCTGAGCGAGGCCGAGCGCGCGGAGGCGCCCGAGCTCGCGAAGACGCTCGCGCGAGTGCGCGACGCGGTGCTGGGCGGCGAGCGCGACCTCGCGGCGATCGAGAAACGCGCGCTCGGCCACCTCGCCGCGCGCGGCTGGAAGCCCGACTACGTGTCGATCCGCCGGCGCGCGAACCTCGTCGCGCCGACTGCGGCGCAAACCGAGGCGGGCGAGCCGCTCGTCGTGCTCACGGCCGCGAAACTCGGCCCGACGCGCCTCATCGACAATCTGGAAATCTGACGGCCGGCCACGCAGCCGGCCGCTCTTCGTCTGGTAGCACCAAGGGAGCCCATCATGCAGCGCCACATGCTGAAATCGAAGATCCACCGCGCGGCGGTCACGCACTGCGAGCTGCATTACGAAGGCTCGTGCGCGATCGACGAGGATCTGCTCGAAGCCGCGAACATCGTCGAGAACGAGCGGATCGACATCTGGAACATCAACAACGGCGAGCGCTTCTCGACGTACGCGATCAAGGGCGAGCGCGGCAGCGGAATGATCTCGCTGAACGGCTCGGCCGCGCGCCGCGCGCAGCTCGGCGACCTCGTGATCATCGCCGCGTTCGCGATGATCGACGAGGCGGAGCTGAAGGCCGGCTGGAAGCCCAATCTCGTGTTCGTCGGCGACGGCAACAAGATCAAGGGCAGCCGCGATCACGTGCCGACGCAGAACTGGACCTGAACCGCGTCCGGGCGGCTGCGCGGGCGGCTGCGCGGGCGGTATCGGGCCGTTTCGGGCCGTTTCGGACGGTATCAGGCGGTGTCAGGCGGCGTAGGCCATGTGGCCATGTGGCCGTGTGGCCGTGTGGCCGTGTGGCCGTGTGGCCGTGTGGCCGTGTGGCCGTGTGGCCGTGTAGCCGTGTAGCCGGTGACGGTATGGCGGCGTAGGCGGTATCGCACGGGCCGCGCCGCTGGTATGACGAATCCGGGGCGCGGCGCACGGCGGCGCAATCGAGGCGTGTCGCGCCGAAATCCCGGTGCGGCGCTTCGCGCGACTTCCATGGTGCCGGCACTCGCGATTGCTGCCGACGCCGCCGGCGTTTCGACACGGACGGTTTGCGCGAAGCCGATGCCGGCGCGTGCACGAAGCGGCTCGGCAACGCATCCGACATGCGAGATGCGGCACGCGACATGCAACGCCCCCGCCATTCCGGCCGCCCTTTCCCCGACTATCGAATACGGGCCGATCGCCCGTCTCGGCCCGGTATGTCGCCTCGAGATGTTGCCTCGAGATGCCGCCGCGAACGCGCGACGCGCGCAAGCCGCGCGCAAGCCGCGTGCGACGCCGTCAGCCGCCGCTCCCGGCGCGCCACCGCCGCCGGCACGCTACGCCTTCAACGCCCACTCGACGATCGGCTCCCACTGCTCGAGATCCTTCTCGACGCGGCTTTTCGCGACGTCCCACAGCGTGAGGCCGTGCGCGGCGAGCTGCACGTAGTTCTGCGTGTCGCGCAGATAGCCGAGCACCGGCAGATCGAGCCCTTCGACGAAGCGGTGCAACTGCTCGGCCGAACGCGTGCGCGCGTCGACCCGCATCCCGACGATCCCCACCTCGATCGCGCCCTTCTTCACGGCCTTCTCGCTCGCGAGGCGCTGGAGGAATTGCTGGGTCGCGAGGATATCGAACATCGACGGCTGCAGCGGCACGATCACCTTGTCGGCGAACTCGAGCGCGACGTTCATCCGGTTGCCGTGCAGGCCGGCCGGCGTATCGACGATCGCGTATTCGAGACCGCGCGGCGGCTTCGACGGCGAATCGGGATCGAGCGCCCAGGTCTCGATCGCGGGCAGCGCGGCCGGCCGCAGATCGAGCCACGCGTGCGCGGACTGCTGCCGGTCGAGATCGGCGAGCGCGGCCCATGCGCCCTGCGCCGCGAAATACCCAGCCAGATTGGTGGACAGCGTGCTCTTGCCGACGCCGCCCTTCGGATTCGCCACCACGATCACCGTCATGAATTCCCCCGAAGAAGCCGCGCGGCGCGACGCCTGGCACAGGCGCCGCGCCGCGAAAAATGCGGATACAGGGAGCGATGATATCGGCAAATGCGCCTGCACCGAAACGGGTTCGTCCGCACTTGGGCGAACGGACGACGGCGAAGCGGCGCTCGCGCGGCCCAAACGACGCTCGCCGCGCCGCCACGGCCCCCGGCGCGGACGGCCGCTCCAAGCCGCCGCGAACGGGCGGCCGCAGCAGCCGGAACGCCGCTTACGCGGCCCTGCCGGCCAAGCCGCGCGCGCCGCCGAGCGCGAACGCGCCGGCCCCGAGCAGCGCCTGGACGACGAGCGTGAGCGCCCAGAACGCCGGATATTCCCAGCCGCCGTGCGGCGCGGCGAAGCTCCAGCCGTTCGGCAAGTGCGTCATCGTCGCGCCGAGCATGAACGGCAGCAGCACGAGCGACGCGAGCCGCACCCGCACGCCTGCGAGAAGCGCGAGGCCGCCGACGAGCTCGACGACCGTCGTCACGTAGGCGAGCCAGCCCGGCAGGCCGAGCGACGCGAAGAACTGCGCGGTGCCGGGCAGCGTGAACACGAAGACCTTCTGCGCGACGTGCGCGAGGTACAGCACGCCGAGCGCGACGCGCAGCAACGCCGCGCCGACATCGTTCAAACGGTTCGAATCCATGTTGGGGTTCCCTTTCGTCGAAGTTTGGATGGAATGCACTTTATTCGAACCAAATTCGGCAAAAAACAGCTGATCAGACTTATATTATTTCCTATTTGGAATTAATTACGCCAAGGGTACGACGAGGCAATCCGACGAGCCGCCGCCGACATCACGCGAACGCCGCAAACACGCGATCGAGATCGAGGTGCGCCGCGAGCGTGTCCGCAAGCCGCTCGAGCGACGCCTCGCGCAACGCCGGATAGTCAACCGGCTCCGCGCCGCCGAGCCCCGCCCATTCGAGCAGCGCCGCGCACGCGTCGGGCGTGTCGAAGAGCCCGTGCAAGTAGGTCGCGAGGATCTGCCCGTCCGCCGACACCGCGCCGTCCGGCCGCTCGCCGTCCGCCCCCGCGAGCACGAGCGCCGGCGACGCGAGCGCCGGCCCATGCGTTTGCCCCATGTGGATCTCGTAGCCGGACACGCGCGCGCCGCCCGCGAACGCGAGCCGCCCCGTCGCGTTGACGAGCGTCTTCCGCGGCGTGAGCGTCGTCGCGTAGTCGAGCAGGCCAAGGCCCGCGCTCGCCGCGCCCGCCGCGCCTTCCACCCCGTGCGGATCATCGAGCGCGCGGCCGAGCATCTGCATGCCGCCGCAGACGCCGATCACCTTGCCGCCGTAGCGCAAATGGCGCTTGATCCGCGCGTCCCAGCCCGCGTCGCGCAGCCATGCGAGATCGGCGAGCACGTTCTTCGAGCCGGGCAGGATCAGCAGATCGGCGTCGGGCACGGGCCCGCTCTTCCAGTACGTAAAATCGACGCGCGGATGCACGCGCAGCGCGTCGAAATCGGTGTGGTTGCTGATCCGCGGCAACGCGGGCACGACCACCCGCAGCACGCCCGCGTCGCGCCGCGACGCCGACGTGCGCGCGCTCGCGGGCAGCATGTCTTCCGCGTCAAGCGTGAGCCCGTGCAGGTACGGCAGCACGCCGAGCACGGGCTTGCCCGTCTGCGCTTCGAGCCAGCGCAGCCCCGGCTCGAGCAGCGCGGGATCGCCGCGAAAGCGGTTGATCACGAAGCCGCGCACGCGCGCGCGCTCGCTGTTCGACAGGCACGCGAGCGTGCCGACGAGATGCGCGAACACGCCGCCGCGATCGATGTCGGCGACGAGCACGACCGGACAGTCGACCGCCTCGGCAAACCCCATGTTCGCGATGTCGCCTTCGCGCAGATTGATCTCGGCGGGGCTGCCCGCCCCTTCGACGATCACCGCGTCGTACGCGGCGCGCAGCCGGCCGTACGATTCGAGCACCGCCCGCATCGCGACCGGCTTGTAGTCGTGATAGGCGCGCGCGTTCAGATTCGCGCGCGCCTTGCCGTGGACGATCACCTGCGCGCCGCGGTCGCCCGTCGGCTTCAGCAGCACGGGGTTCAGATCGGTATGCGCGTCGATGCCCGCCGCGAGCGCCTGCAGCGCCTGCGCGCGGCCGATCTCGCCGCCGTCCGCCGTCACCGCGCTGTTGAGCGCCATGTTCTGCGGCTTGAACGGCGCGACGCGCACGCCCGCGCGGCGCGCAAGCCGGCAGAGCCCGGCGACGAGCGTGCTCTTGCCCGCGTCGGACGTCGTGCCCTGAATCATCAGCGCGCCGCGCGGACGGGCGGCGTTGGCGTTGGCGTTGGCGTTGGCGTTGGCGTTGGCGGTCATCGTGAGCGAAGTGCGCGACGAATGGCGCGCGACGAATGGCGAAGGCCGCATTATCGCGCGGCCCGTTACAATCACGCGATGACTCCGCGCGATCTCACCTTCGTTCTCGGCGGCGCGCGCTCGGGCAAGAGCGCGCACGCCGAACGGCTCGCCGCCGCCGGCGGCCGGCCCGTCACGTATATCGCCACCGCCCGCGTCGCCGACGACGAATTCGCCGAGCGCGTCGCGCATCATCGCGCGCGCCGGCCGGCCGACTGGGCGCTCGTGGAAGCGCCCGTCGAGCTCGCGCGCGCGATCGCGCAGCTCGACGACCCGCGCGCCTGCGTGCTCGTCGATTGCCTCACGCTCTGGCTCACGAACCTGCTCTGCCCCGCCGACGGCCCGGGCGTCGACGACGCGCTGTGCGACGCGCGCGTCGCCGAGCTCGAAGCGGCGCTGCGCGCGAGCCGCGCGCAGGTGATCGTCGTCAGCAACGAGATCGGCTTCGGCGTCGTGCCGCTCGGCGCGCAAACGCGCCGCTTCGTCGATACGCTCGGCCGCGTCAATCAGCGCGTCGCGGCGCTCGCGACACGCGTCACGCTGTGCGTGGCCGGCCTGCCCGTCACGATCAAGCACGAGGGCGAATCGCGATGCTGATGCTGTCGCTGCCCGCCGTCGCCATCCTCGCGGTCGCCGGCTGCATCGTCGACAAGCTCGTCGGCGAGCCGCGCACCGCGCATCCGCTCGTCGCATTCGGGCGGCTCGCCGCGCAGCTCGAGCGCGCACTCAATACCGGGCGACGCGGCCGGCTCGCCGGCCTCGCCGCGTGGCTCGCCGCCGTCGCGCCGCCCGTCGCGCTCGCCGCATGGCTCGTCGCGGCGCTGCCGTGGCCGCTCGCCGCCGCGCTGCACGTCGCGCTGCTGTGGTTCGCGCTCGGCGCGCGCAGCCTCGCCGAGCACATCGCGCCGATCGCCGCCGCGCTGCTGCGCCGCGATCTTCCGGCCGCGCGCACGCTGACCTCGCGCATCGTGTCGCGCGACACGAGCGCCGCCGACGAAGCCGCGCTCGCGCGCGCGGCGGTCGAATCGGCGCTCGAGAACGGCAACGACGCGATCTTCGGCGCGCTCTTCTGGTTCGTGATCGCGGGCGGCCCCGGCGCGCTGCTGTTCCGGCTCGCGAACACGCTCGACGCGATGTGGGGCTACCGGACGCCGCGCTTCGCGCGCTTCGGCTGGGCGGCCGCGCGCATCGACGACGCGCTCAACTGGGCGCCCGCGCGCCTCACCGCCGCGAGCTACGCGCTGCTCGGCGACACCGCGAACGCGTGGCGCTGCTGGCGCGCGCAGGCGCGCCACTGGGACAGCCCGAACGCCGGCCCCGTGATGGCGGCGGGCGCAGGCAGCCTGAACGTCGTGATCGGCGGCCCCGCCGTCTATCACGGCGCGCTCGAGGATCGCCCGGTGCTCGGCGCGGGCGAGCCCGCGGCGCCCGTGCACGTCGCGGCCGCGCTGTCGCTCGTCGCGCGCACGATGATTCTCTGGCTCGCGCTGCTGATCGCGGGCGCGGCGCTCACCATTGCAACGCACCATGGCTGACGCACCGGCGATCACGCACGGCGGCAACCTGCATGAGGCCGCGCTCCGCTACGGCATCCCGCGCGACGCGTGGCTCGATCTTTCGACGGGCATCAATCCGCACGGCTATCCGGTGCCGCCCGTGCCCGCCGACGCATGGCGCCGGCTGCCCGAGGACGACGGCGTGCTCGCCGAGCACGCGGCGCGCCACTACGGCGCGCCGAGCGCCGCGCACGTGCTGCCCGTCGCGGGGAGCCAGGCGGCGATCCGCGCGCTGCCCGCGCTGTTCGAGCGCGGCACGGTCGGCGTCGCGCCGCTCGCATACAGCGAGTACGCGCCCGCGTTCGCGCGTCACGGCCACGCGGGCGCGCCGCTCGACTGCGGCAGCGACGCGCTGCCCGCGGCGCTCACCTACGCGATCGTCGCGAATCCGAACAATCCGACCGCCGAGCGCATCGATCGCGCGCGGCTGCTGCGGTGGCACGCACAGCTCGTCGCGCGCGGCGGCGCCCTCGTCGTCGACGAGGCGTTCGCGGACGCCGACGCGCACGCGGGCGCGTCGCTCGCCGCGCATACGCATCGCGACGGCCTCGTCGTGCTGCGCTCGGTCGGCAAGTTCTTCGGTCTCGCGGGCGTGCGCGCGGGCTTCGCGCTCGCCGCGCCCGCGCTGCTGGAGCGGCTGCGCGACGCGCTCGGCGCGTGGACCGTCAGCGGCCCGGCGCGCCACGCAGTGCTCGCCGCATTCGCGGACGACGCATGGCAGCGCGCGACGCGCGAGCGGCTCGCTCACGACGGCGCGCGCCTCGCCGCGCTGCTGCGCGCGAACGGCTTCGTCGCGCACGCGACGCCGCTGTTCAGCTGGACCGCCGATCCGCGCGCGCATGCGCTGCACGAGGCGCTCGCCGCGCGCGGCATCTGGACGCGCTACTTCGCACACGCGCCGAGCGTGCGGATCGGGCTGCCCGCTCTCGAGAACGAATGGCGGCGGCTCGAACACGCGCTCGCCGATTGCGTGCCGGCGCTGCCGGCCACGTTGACGAACGCCGCCGGAGCGGCGCAATAAATCGATGCCCAAGCTCGCCCCTGTCCTTCGTATCGCCGTCGCGTGCGCGAGCGCGCTCTGCGTCACCGCCGCGCACGCGAGCATCGCCGTCACCGACGACGCCGGCCACACGATCACGCTCGCCGCGCCCGCGCAACGAGTCGTCAGCCTCGCGCCGCACGTGACCGAGCTCATCTATGCGGCGGGCGGCGGCGCGAAGCTCGTCGGCGCGGTGTCGTACAGCGACTACCCGCCCGCCGCGAAGGCGCTTCCGCGCGTCGGCTCGAACAAGGCGCTCGATCTCGAACGGATCGCGGCGCTCAAGCCGGATCTGATCGTCGTCTGGCGCCACGGCAACGCCGAGCGCGAGACCGAGCGGCTGCGCGCGCTCGGCATCCCGCTCTACTTCAGCGAGCCGCGGCACCTCGACGACGTCGCGACGTCGCTCGACAAGCTGGGCGCGCTGCTCGGCACGCGCGAGCGCGCGGCGGCGGCGGCCGACGCGTACCGGCAGCGGATCGCGCAGCTGCGCGCGCGTTACGCGAACCGGCCGCCTGTTACGGTGTTCTTCCAGGCGTGGGACAAGCCGCTCATCACGCTGAACGGCGACCACATCGTCAGCGACGTGATCGCGCTGTGCGGCGGACGCAACGTGTTCGCGCAACTGAAGCCGGTCGCGCCGTCCGTCACCGAAGAAGCGGTGCTCGCCGCGAATCCGGAAGCGATCGTGACGACGGCGGCCGGCGCGACCGCGACGCGCGACGCGCTGCCCGATTTCTCGCGCTGGCGCGCGTGGCCGAAGCTCGCCGCGGTCGCGCGGGGCAATCTGTTCGCGATCGACGGCGATCTGCTGACGCGGCCCGCGCCGCGCATCGCGCAAGGGGCCGAAGCGCTGTGCCGGGATCTCGACGTCGCGCGCGCGCGGCGGCCGAGGCCGTGACGCGGCGCGACGCACGCTGCGTCGCCCGGATACGAGCGCATGCGCAACTCGTTGCGCACGCAAGCATGCAGGCCGGACCATAACGGCGGCCGCAATCTGCCTGCGCACGCGCGCGACGTCGTTCGTCGACGCCTGAACGCAGCAATGCGCCGCACGACGCCGATCGCGTCCGATCGCGGCGCTGCCATGGCGCAGCTCCGTTTGTACTGAATCTTCTTCGCCGTGTTCGCGATTTCGTGGGCGGCATTCCTGATGAGCAGCGACGTCTGCCGGCAATTCAGCAAGCGCATGCCGCCTTCTCTCCATGACTGGAACGCAGGCGCATCGTGGCCGCGTCGAATCCGCCAATCCGAACCGATGCGCTCGCCGTCGCCCCGGCAAGCGTCGAGCGCCTCATTGGCCCACTGCGAACACGAAGCGCGGCGCGCGCTCACGCACGCGTCACTCGTCCCAATGCACGAGCCGCCAGCCGCCCGCGTGGCCGACGCGTCGCAGCCACACGACGCCGCCCATCGCGATCGGCCGCGCGAGCATCGCTTCGAGCGGCGCATCGAGCGCGTGCGACGCCAGCGCGCGCATCACGCCCGCATGCGTGACGGCCCAGCTCGCGCGCGCCGCATCGGCGAGCGTCGCCAGCGCCGGCCGCACGCGCGCGACGAACTGCGCGGCGCTCTCCCCGCCGTGCTCGCGCGCATGCATCAGATCCGCGCTCCATCGATCGAGCGCGTCGCGCCCGATCGCATCCCAGCGCTTCAGCTCCCACGCGCCGAAATCGATCTCGCGCAGCCGCGCGTCGCATTCGAGCGGCGCGCCGGCCTCTCGCGCGAGCACGCGCGCGACGTCGGCGCAGCGCGCGAGCGGGCTCGACCACACGTTGCCCGCCGCGCCCGCGCCGAGCGCGCCGAGCGCGCCGAGCACGCGGAGCCGGCGCAGCACGTCGGCCGCGCCCGTCGCCGCGTCGGCCGCGAGCGGCACGTCGCTGCTGCCGTAGCAAACGCCCGCTTCGACGGCGACGGCCGGATGGCGAATCAGGACGAGATCCATCCGAGCATCACCAGATAGATCGCGAGCTCGAACGCCTGCTGCGCGAAGCCGAGACAATCGCCGGTGTAGCCGCCGATGCGCCTGTCGAGATAACGCGCGATGCACGCGCGCAACGCGAGCGTCACCGCGAGCGCGAGCGCGCCCGCGCGCCAGTCGGGCCAGAACAGCCACGGCAGACCGAGCGCGGCCGCGAACATCAACGCGCTCGCGCGCATCCGATGGGCGACCGGCTGCGCCTTGCCTTCGGCGCGCGCGTAGTCGAGCGTGACGAGCAGGCTCGCGGCGAGCGTACGGCTCGCCGCATGCGCGGCGATCATCGTCCACGCGGCGCGCGCGGGCGGCATCGCGGCGAGCGCCTGCCATTTCAGCGCGAGCGCGATCACGAGCGCCGCCGCGCCGAACGTGCCGATCCGCGAATCGCGCATGATCCGCAGCACGTCGTCGCGCGTGTAGCCGCCGCCGAACGCGTCGCAACTGTCGGCGAGGCCGTCCTCGTGCAGCGCGCCCGTCGCGACGAGCGTCGCCGCGATCGACAGGAGCGCAGCGACGCCCGTCGGCCACACGCGCGACGCGGCGAGATGCACGGCCGCCGCGAGCGCGCCGACGCACACGCCGACAAGCGGAAAGTAACGCGCCGCATGCGCGAGATCGACGGCCGCGCCGCTGATCGCGCGCGGCACCGGCACGCGCGTGAAATACCCGAGCGCGACGACGAAGTAGCGCAGTTCGGCGAGCGGATTCATCGCGCGTCACGCATCGCGGTTCGCGACGCCCGCCGACTCGAAGCTCGCCATCTCGTTGACGAACGCCGCCGCCGCGCGCACGAGCGGCAGCGCGAGCGCGGCGCCCGTGCCCTCGCCGAGACGCAGATCGAGCGCGAGCAGCGGCTCGCCGCCGAAATGCTCGAGCATGCGCCGATGCCCCGCTTCGTTCGACACGTGCGAGAACACGCAGTATTCGCGCACCGCGGGCGCGAGCGCGTCGGCGACGAGGAGCGCGGAGGTCGCGATGAAGCCGTCGACGAGAATCGCCATTCGCGCGCGCGCCGCCTCGATGAACGCACCCGCCATCATCGCGATCTCGAAGCCGCCGAACGTCGCGAGCACGTCGAGCGGCTCGATCGCGTCCGCGTGCCGCGCGAGCGCGCGCCCGAGCACCGCGCGCTTGTGCGCGAGCCCCGCGTCGTCGAGCCCCGTGCCGCGGCCGACGCACGCGTCGATCGGCACGTTCAGCAGGCGGCTCATCACGCACGCGGCCGCCGACGTGTTCGCGATCCCCATCTCGCCGAAGCCGATCACATTGGTGCCGAGCGCCGCGTGATGCCGCACGCGCGCGGCGCCCGCGGCGAGCGCGGCGAGCGCTTCGTCGCGCGACATCGCGCGCTCGTGCGCGAAGTTGCGCGTGCCGCGCGCGATCGCCGCGCCGACCAGTTGCGGCGATTCGGGCAGCGGCGACGCAACGCCCGCGTCGACGATCTCGAGCGCGAGGCCCGCGACGCCCGAAAACGCGTTGATCGCGGCGCCCCCCGCCACGAAGTTCGCGACCATCTGCGCGGTCACCGCCTGCGGATACGGGCTCACGCCTTCGGCCGCGATCCCGTGGTCGCCCGCGAACACGATCATGACGGGACGCGCGACGCTCGGCGCGGCGGTGCGCTGGATCAGGCCGAGCTGCAGCGCGAGCGCTTCGAGGCGGCCGAGACTGCCGGGCGGCTTCGTCTTGTGATCGATCGTGCGCGTGAGCGTCGCGCGCAGCGCGGCGTCGTCGAGCGGGGCGATGTGCGGCAGGGAGTAGGTGGAGGTCATCGGTTCGCCTCGTGGGTGGAATGGGTCGCGCGATGCGCGTCGGTCAGATGATGCGGCCGGGCGCGCCGGGCCATGCGGGCACGAGCGCCTCGTGGCCGTCGCGCTCGATCAGCACGAGCGGATAGCCGAACGCGCGGCTCGCGAGCTCGGGCGTCAGCACGTCGCGCACCGGGCCCGCGTGCGCGGCGCCGTTGCCGTCGAGCAGCAGCGCGTGCGTCGCGAAGCGGCGCGCGAGATTCAGGTCGTGGCACGAGAAGATCGCCGTGCGTTCGCCCGCGCGCAGCCAGTCGGCGAGCGCGACGAGACAGTCGATCTGATGATGCAGGTCCAGGTGCGCGAGCGGTTCGTCGAGCAGCAGCAGCGGCGCGTCCTGGCACAGCGCGGCCGCGAGCGCGACGCGCTGCCGCTCGCCGCCCGACAGCGACAGCACGTCGCGCGCGGCGAACGATTCGAGCCCGAGCCGCGCGAGCGCCGCGTGCGCGGCCGCGCGATCGTCGGGGCGCTCCCAGCCCCAGCCTGTCAGATGCGGAAAGCGGCCAAGCAGCACAGTGTCGAACACGCTCGCGCTGAACGCGTCGTAAAGCGTCTGCGCCATCACCGCGCGCCGCCGCGCGAGCGCTTCGGGCCGCCAGTCGGCGAGCGGCACGCCGTCCGCCTCGACATGGCCCGCCGCGGGCTTCGCGAGCCCCGCGAGCGTCGTGATCAGCGTCGTCTTGCCCGCGCCGTTCGGCCCGGCGACGCACCACAGCTCGCCCGGATAGAACGTATGCGTGAAGTCGTCGAGCAGCGTGCGCGCGCCCGCCTTCAGCACGACGCGCAGCGTGCCGTAGCGGGCCGAGCGCGACGTCGGCGCGCGGTGCGTCGTCATCGCGCAGCCCTCCGCAGCAGCATCCACAGGAACAGCGGCACGCCGATCAGCGCGGTCATCACGCCGACCGGCAATTGCGCGGGCGCGATCGCCGTGCGCGCGAGCAGGTCCGCGGCCATCACGCCCGCGCCGCCCGCGAGCATCGAGGCGGGCAGCAGCATCCGCTGATCGTTGCCGAACGCGAGCCGCAGCGCGTGCGGCACGACGAGCCCGACGAAGCCGATCGTGCCCGCCGTCGTGACGGCCGCGGCCGCCGCGAGCGACGCGATCAGATAGATGCGCAAACGCAGCCGCGCGACCGGCACGCCGAGCGCGGCCGCCGCCGCGTCGCCGCGCAGCAGCACGTTCAATTGCGGCGCGACCGGCAACGCGACGAACGCGGCGAGCGCGAGCGCCGCCAGCGCGAACCACGGCGACGCCGCGCCGCTCAGGTCGCCCGACAGCCAGAACAGGATGCCGCGCAAGCGCTCTTCGGGCGCGATCGCGAGCATCAGCGTGATGAGCGCGAACCAGCCCGCCGAGATCACGACGCCCGTGAGCAAGAGGCGCGGCGATGCGTCGCGCGGCTCGCCGCGCCACAGCTCGCGGCGTGCGAGCCCGAGCACGAACGCGATCGACGCGAGCGCGCCCGCGAACGACGCCGCGTCGACGATCCACCATGCGCCGCCCGCGATCATCGCGACGAGCGCGAACGCGGCCGCGCCGCCCGACACGCCGAGCACGTAAGGCTCGGCGAGCGGATTGCGCAGCAGCACCTGCAGCAATGCGCCCGCGAGCGCGAGGAGCGCGCCGCAGCCGAAGCCCGCGAGCGCGCGCGGCAGCCGCAGCGTGCGGACGATGTCGGCCGCGAGCGGATCGGCGCTCGCGCGATGAGCGAGCGCCGCGAGCGCGTCAAGCGGCGTCACCGGCACGCTGCCGAGCGTGAGCGACGCGACGAACGCCGCGCATGCGACGAGCGCGAGCGCGGCCCAGATCGCGGCCGCGCGCGCGGCGTGCATGCCGGCGCCGCGCGCGTCGGCTCTCATGCCGCCTCCCGCGCGCGAAGGCGCGAGCGGCGCGCGCGGCACCGACTGCGCCGAAGCCGCGGCCGGCCGTCAGCGCTGCTGCCAGCCGAGCGTGACATAGGCGCCGCGCCGCGGCGTGTTGTATGCATATGCAAGCTCGTAGTCCTTGTCGAACAGATTGTCGATGCGCGCGCTCACGTACCACGACTTCGTGATGTCGTAGCGCGCGGACAGATTGACGATGCCGTATCCGCCCAGACGATTGCCGTAATCGTCGCGCGGGCCGCTCACGAGCCACTCGCCGCCGACGCGCCAGCCGCCGAGCGAGCGATTCGCCGACACCGACGCGAAGCGCCGCGCGCGCCGGTTCAGATCCTGGCCGGCGGTTTCATCGACCGGGTTCTGCAGCGTCGCCGCAACGCGCACGTCGGTCTTGCCGACATGCCCCTGCCACGATCCTTCGACACCCTGCACTTTCGCGCGGCCGACGTTCTGCGCCACATAGTACGGGCCGCTCGCGCCGGGGCGATAGTCGATGAGATTCGTGTAGCGCGTCTGGAACGCGGTCACGCGCACGACGCCCGCCGCATCCGACGCATACTGCACGGCCGCCTCGACCGAATGGCTGCGCTCGGGCCGGATCGACGGATTGCCCGCGTTCGGATAGTACAGATCGTTGAAGCTCGGTGCGCGAAACGCGCTCGAATAGCTCGCGGACACCTTCCAGCGCTCGGTGACGTCGAGCCCGTAGCCGAGATAGTAGCTGTTCGCGCCGCCGAAATCGGAGTATTGATCGCGGCGCACGTTCGCCTGGAACTGGCTGTCGCCGATGCGGCCGGTATAGCCGAGCCAGCCGGAATTCACGTGGCGCTCGGGCGCGGCGAACACGTTCGATTCGAACGACTGGTCGAGCCGTTCGTAGCCCGCCTGAAGCTTGTGGCCGCGCGCGATCGCGAAATCGTTCTGCCACGTGTACTGGCGGTTGTCGGTATTGAAGTGGTCGGTGTATGCGCCGTTCAGCGCGGACTGGCTGCGGTCCTTGCCGCTCGACACGTTCACGCGCGTCGTCCACCAGTCGGCGAGCTTGCCGTTCGCGAACGCGGACACCTGCTGGACACGGCTGTACAGATCATTCAGATCGGTCGGCGCGCCGTATGCGTCGTCGAAGCTCGCCTTGCCGTTCGCCTGGAAGTACGTGACGCCGGCGTCCCACCTGTCGTCGAACCGGTGCCGCAGCGACGCGGACGCGCTTTCGTTCAGATAGCCGTTCGCGTTCGGATTGGCCTGCGGCTTGAGCGCGGGATCGAGCGACGAGAAGCCGTCCGTCTTGAAGCGCGCGAGCGACACGCTGAACGTCGTCCGGCCGTCCGCATCGAGCCGGCCCGATGCGCCCGCGCTTTGCGTCTGCGTGTGATAGCTGCCGTAGCCCGCCGAGAAATCGAAGCGCGGCGGATGATCGCCGCCCGTCTTCGTGAACACCTGCACGACGCCGCCGATCGCGCCGGACCCATACAGCGACGACACGTTGCCGTTCACCACTTCGACGCGATCGATCTGGTCGAGCGGCAGCTGGCTGATCTGCGCCTGCCCGAGGCTCGCCGAATCGACGCGCACGCCGTCGACGAGCACGAGCGACTGTGTCGGCTGCGCGCCGCGCAGGAAAAGGCTCGCGCTCGCGCCCGGCCCGCCGTTGCGCACGATCTGCGCGCCGGGCGCGAGCGCGAGCAGGCCGGGCAGATCGGTCGCGCCGCTGTCGGCGATGTCCTGCGCATCGAAGAGCGTCGTCTGCGGGATCGCGTCGGCAAGCTTCTGCGGCGCGCGCTGCGCGGTGACGACGATCGGCGCGAGCTGCGCACCGGGCGTCGAACGCGAAGGCGCTGTCGCTGTCGCTGTCGCTGTCGCTGTCGCTGTCGATGTCGATGTCGATGTCGATGCCGATGCCGATGCCGATGCCGATGCCGATGTCGCTGACGTTGCCGACGCCGACGCCGGTTCGGATGCGAAAGGCGGCGGAGCCGCGGACGACAAGGAGTCCGCTGGAATCGCAGACGATGAAGAAGAAACGGAAGAATCAGCTGAAGCAGGCTGAGCAGCCGCGGCGCCTTGCGCGAGCGCGACGCACGGCAGTCCGGACAGAGCGGCGAGCGCTGCGCGGACGAAACGGGTACGCATGAACGACATCCTGTTGAGCCACAGCGGGGCCCGCTTCCCCGCAGGCCCTGCATCACGGAGACGGGCGCGCCCGTCTCCCCGCCGCGGCCGGTATCCGGGCTCGCGACGTCACCGCCTCGCCTTCCCGCGCGAAACGCGCAGTGGCACCACGCCGGCGGCCGGCCGAGCCGGCCGTGCCGACGCATCGAGAGTGCGGCTTGCATCGGATTCGATGCGATCGCTTACCGTTGCGGGGGCAGCGCAGGTTGGCTCGGTCCCGGCGGACGTCGCGCCCTGCTTCCCGTTTAACCGCGCGCGAAGCGCGCGAGCACCGAGGCGGCGCCAGTTTAGGAGCGCGCGCGCCGCAGCGTCAAGAAAGCGCGACGACGCAGCGCAAGAAACGTCGCGCCGTGTGTCGTCGACACGATCGACATCAACGAACGACGAAGAGATTTCGCGGCGAGAAGCAGGGGTGTTACGTCTAGAAACGTTACAGATATCGGAAAGTCGCTTATTCCGCGCTAAAATGCTGGGTCTTTAGAGGACGCAGCACATGCTCAACGAACTCGAAACCCTATCTCAAAACATCGGCCGTCTGATCGCGCTGAATCAACGCCATCAAGCGGAACGGCTCGCGCTCGAGGAGCAGGTCGCGCAATTGCGCACGCAGGCGCAAACGCTGCGCTCGGAACTCGAGCAATTGCGCGACGAGCGCAACGCGCTCGCAGCGGAGCGCGACACGCTGTCGGCGAAGATCGACGACGCGCAAGTGAAGCTCAACGCGATTCTCGAAAAATTGCCGCGCACGAAAAGCGTGCCGGATGCGGAAAACCAGCTCGACCTGCTCGCGCCGCAGGCAAGCGATGAAGCCGAAGGCACGGCGAGCCACGGAGAACAGGCATGAGCACCAAGCAGATCGAAGTGTCGATTCTCGGCCAGGCGTATCGCCTCGCCTGCTCGCCCGAAACCGAAGCGGCGCTCGTCGAGGCGGTCGCGCGCGTCGATGCGGAAATGTCGAAGATCCGCGCGAACAGCTCGGTGCGCGGCACCGATCGCATCGCCGTGATGGCCGCGCTGTCGCTCGCATCGGAGCTGCTGAGGCTGCAACAGAGCGTGCGTCACGGAGAAGCGTTCCCTGCGGAAGAAATCCGGCGTACAATGCATCAAATGAATGAACAACTCGGTGCAGTGCTCGCACAGCACGAGGTGCAGTAAAATGCTTCACCAGGTTCGGCCACTGCTTGATCTATCGCGTTCAAGCCGCTGAATTCAAAGGTGATTCGAACAGTTAAGTCAGCTTCCCTGCCTGGTTCGCCAAGGTCATATATTCCTTGAACCAATGCCATGTGCACGGTTGCGGAAATTTGTAGCACGGGCGCGCGCGTCACTCTGTCTGATGTACCCGAAGTGCTGCTAACTGCGACCAATTCTGAACCTCAGGTTCAGGATGCCGGCCTAGCGGCCAAGGCGGGGGCCTATTCGACGGCATCGGGCAAAGCCCGATGCCGTTTTCTTTTGTGCAGCCTTTTCATTGCGTCGAGTCGTTGCGATCCATGCGCTACTGGCTGATGAAATCCGAACCGGACGAGGCGAGCATCGACGACCTCGCCGCCGCCGCCGACCAAACCTTGCCGTGGACCGGCGTGCGCAACTATCAGGCGCGCAACTTCATGCGCGACACGATGCGGATCGGCGACGGCGTGCTGTTCTACCACTCGAGCTGCCCCGAGCCCGGCATCGCGGGGCTCGCGGAAGTCACGTCGACGCCCTACCCCGATCCGACGCAATTCGATTCGCAAAGTCCGTACCACGATCCGAAGTCGACTCAGGAATCCCCGCGCTGGGTGCTCGTCGACGTGCGCTTCGTCAAGAAGACGCCGCTCGTTTCCCTCGGCGCATTGCGCGAGCACGAGGAACTCGCCGACATGCGCGTGCTCGCGAAGGGCAACCGGCTGTCGATCACGCCCGTCACGCCCGAAGAATGGCGCTTCATCACGAAGCGCCTGATGAAGTGACGCGGCGGCCACGTCAAACATTGTCAGACCCGGCGCGCGAAGCCGCGCCGGCCGGAACCTCGGCCCGCTTTCGACAGCCTAACGGGCGCTCGACAGATGCAGTGCCGCATCCGCCGGGCGTTTCGAAAGAAGCGCGGCGTCCGTCCGCGCCCCGCACGCCGCATGTCACGTGCGCGCTTACGCTCAAGGAGTCAACAATGACGAAAAAATCCGCTCTAGCCGTTGCCGTCACGCTCGCGGCGGCGCTGCCGATCGCCTTCGCGCTCGCCCCGTCCGCGGCGCGCGCGCAAAGCATGGGCCAGATGCAGCCGCCCGCGGGCGTGCTGTCGCTGTCCGCGCAGGCGAGCACCGATGTTCCGCAGGACGTCGTCGACATCACGCTGTTCTACGAACAACAGGCGAAAGATCCGGGCACGCTGACCGCCGAGCTGAACAAGCGCGCGGACGCGGCGCTCGCGCAGGCGCGCGGCGTATCGGGCGTCACCGCGCGCACGGGCGAATTCTCGGTGTCGCCGAGCATCGACCGTGACGGCAAGATCTCCGCGTGGCGCGGCCGCACCGAGGTCGTGCTCGAGTCGCACGACTTCGCGGCCGCGTCGAAGCTCGCGGGCCAGTTGAGCCCGATGATGCAGGTGGCCAACGTCGCGTTCTCGCTGTCACCCGAAGCGCAGCGCGCGGCCGAGCAAAAGCTCACGTCGGAAGCGATCAAGGCGTTCCGCACGCGCGCCGAGGAAGCGACGCGCGCGTTCGGCTACAGCAACTATTCGATCCGTGAAGTGAACGTCGGCAGCGGCCGCAACGTGCAGCCGTATCCGCGGATGTTCGCGATGGCCGCGCCCGCGATGGACAGCGCGAAGGCGAGCGCGCCGATCGCCGTCGAAGGCGGCAAGACGACCGTGACCGTCAACGTGAACGGTTCGGTGCAGATGAAGTGAAATGAAGCGGCGCGGGCGGCAATGTGGCGCGCCGCCCGCCGTCGACGAAACGCCGGCTTCTCTCCGGCGTTTTTTATTGCGCTTCGTGCATGTCGGAACTTGCGATCGCATGTCGCAGGTTGTTCGATTGCTCGCGATCACGATCTCGAGCGCTGGCCGCACGTTGCGCGCGTGAAAGGCAGGCCCGGCGTTCCGCGTATCGGCACGGTGCGCATCGTACGCCGCGCGTCATGTGCCGTCTGCCGTGCCCGTCGTGCGCCGTGCGCCGTGCGCCGTGCGCCGCAATCAGCGTACGCGCAAGCGCGGCCCGCCGCCCACGCCGTTCGCGCCGGGCCGGCGGCCGCGCGATCGCACGCAGCCGCGCGGCGCCGCTCGATCAGGCCGTCTTCGCGACGCCCCCGCGCCGATACGCCCAGACCATCATCAGCACGCCCGCGATGATCATCGGCAGCGACAGCCACTGCCCCATCGACAGCCCGAACGTCAGCAAACCGAGGAAATCGTCCGGCTCGCGCGCGAATTCGACCGTGAAGCGCGCGAGGCCATACCCGATCAGGAACAGCGCCGAGATCGCGCCCATCGGCCGCTGCCTGCGCGAGAAGAACCACAGCACGATGAAGAGCGCAATGCCCTCGAGCGCGATTTCGTACAACTGCGACGGATGCCGCGGCAGCATCTGGTGCGACAGGAACACCTCGTTCAGATCCCACTTCGCCGCGAGATCCTGATGCGCGGCGAGCCACGCGGCGTCGTCGCGCGACGCGCCCGGGAACAGCATCGCCCACGGCGCGTCGGGGCTCGTCACGCGGCCCCACAGCTCGCCGTTGATGAAATTGCCGAGACGCCCGGCCGCGAGCCCCGTCGGCACCATCGGCGCGACGAAGTCGGTCACTTCGAGCCAGTGGCGCTTGCGCTGCCACGCGAACAGCGCCATCGCCAACGTGACGCCGAGGAAGCCGCCGTGGAACGACATCCCGCCCTCCCACACCCGGAAGATGTCGAGCGGATGCGAGAAGTAGTAGCCGGCCTTGTAGAACAGCACATAGCCGAGCCGGCCGCCCAGCACGACGCCGAGCACGCCGTAGAACATCATGTCGTCGATGTCCTTCGCGCTCCAGCCTTGCGCGGCGACGTACGGCAGCTTCAGGCGCAACCGCCCGACGACGATCGCGAGGATGAAGCCGACGAGATACATGAGCCCGTACCAGCGCACGGCGAGCGGGCCGAGGTGAATCGCGACGGGATCGAAATTCGGATGAATGATCATGAGTTAGCGTTGATGGTTCTGAATCGATGCGGCACGCACGGCGACGCCGACGTTCGAGGCGACGCGCATGCGGCAACCGCGGTTCGACGGGCGCGCCGCGCGAACGTTCACGGGCGCGCCGCGAGCCTGCCCGCGCGCGCCCGGCCAGGCACGCCGGCCGGCGGATCGGAGGGCGACACCCGCTGCGCGTCGCCGCGCACGACGTCGATGAAGCCCGCGAGCACCGGGCTCACGTCGCCCGTGCGCCACACGAGGCCCGTCTCGACGACGGGCGCCGGAGCGGCGAGCGCGCGATAGACGACGCCCGTGCGCCGCAGGTTACGCAGCGATTGCGGCACCAGTGCGACGCCCATGCCCGCCGACACGAGGCTCACGATCGTCTGCATCTGGATCGCCTCCTGGCCGATGCGCGGCGCGACACCCGCCGCGCCGTAGCAGCCCGTAATGATGTCATAAAAGCCGGGCGCCAAACGACGCGGGAAGATGACGAGCGGCAGCGACGCGATGTCGGCGATCCGCACGGGCGCGTCGCCCGCCGCCTCGCTCGCGTCGGCCGGCATCGCGACGACGAGCGGCTCGCGCAGCACCGGCAGATACGACAGCGACGCCGCATGGCGCGGCGGCACGGGCGGAATCACGAGCCCCGCGTCGATGCGGCCCGCGACGAGCTCCTCGATCTGCACGTCGCTCGTCGCCTCGGTCAGTTGCAGGCGCACGTGCGGATAGCGCGCGCCGAACTCGCGCAGCAGCTGCGGCAGCAGCCCGTAGTCGGCTGTCGACACGAACGCGAGCGCGAGCGACCCCGCCTCGCCGCGCGCGAGGCTCTGCGCGAGAGGCGGCAGCGCGTCGGCCGCGGCGATCAGCCGCCGCACGTCGGGCAAAAGCGCCGAGCCGACCGCGGTCAGCTCGACCGAGCGCTTCGTGCGCGCGAACAGCGCGACGCCGAGCGCGTCCTCGAGCGCGCGAATCGCCTGCGACAGCGGCGGCTGCGTCATCGAGAGCCGCTCGGCGGCCCGGCCGAAGTGCCGCTCGTCGGCGACGGCGACGAAATAGCGCCATTGGCGTAAATCAGGGGTCACATCGCTCTCCACGTCCTTGTCGACCGACGGATTAATATGAAAATCGACCTAATAAGTGATGAATAATATATTGGACATTCTCTAAGAGAAACTGCATTCTTGCCCACCTGAGCCGGACCGCGCCGATGCAGCGCGCCGCCCCACAGTCAACCAGTCGATGGATGGAGTCCCCATGTCGTACAACCGCCGCTCGAAGAACATCACGCAAGGCGTGGCCCGTTCGCCGAATCGCTCGATGTATTACGCGCTCGGCTACCAGAAGGACGATTTCGACAAGCCGATGATCGGCATCGCCAACGGCCACTCGACAATCACGCCGTGCAATGCGGGCCTGCAGCGCCTGTCGGACGCAGCCGTCGCGGCCGTCAAGGCCGCCGACGCGAATCCGCAGATCTTCGGCACGCCGACGATCTCGGACGGCATGTCGATGGGCACCGAAGGGATGAAGTACTCGCTCGTGTCGCGCGAGGTGATCGCCGACTGCATCGAGACCTGCGTGCAGGGCCAATGGATGGACGGCGTCGTCGTCGTGGGCGGCTGCGACAAGAACATGCCGGGCGGCATGATCGCGCTCGCGCGAATCAACGTGCCGGGCATCTACGTGTACGGCGGCACGATCCGCCCCGGCCACTGGAAGGGCCGCGACCTGACGATCGTGTCGTCGTTCGAGGCGGTCGGCGAGTTCACCGCCGGGCGCATGTCGCAGGAAGATTTCGAAGGGGTCGAAAAGAACGCGTGCCCGACGACGGGCTCGTGCGGCGGCATGTACACCGCGAACACGATGAGCTCGTCGTTCGAGGCGCTCGGCATGTCGCTGCTGTATTCGTCGACGATGGCCAATCCTGATCAGGAGAAGGTCGACTCGGCGGCCGAATCGGCGCGCGTGCTCGTCGAAGCGGTGAAGCGCGACCTGAAGCCGCGCGACATCATCACGAAGCAGTCGATCGAGAACGCGGTGTCGGTGATCATGGCCACCGGCGGCTCGACGAACGCGGTGCTCCACTATCTGGCGATCGCGCACGCGGCCGAGATCGAATGGTCGATCGAGGACTTCGAGCGCATCCGCAAACGCGTGCCGGTGATCTGCGACCTGAAGCCGTCGGGCCAGTACGTCGCGACCGACCTGCACGCGGCGGGCGGCATTCCGCAAGTGATGAAGATCCTGCTCGACGCGGGCCTGCTGCACGGAGATTGCACGACGATCACGGGCCGCACGATCGCCGAGGAGCTGAAGGACGTGCCGAGCGCGCCGCGCGCCGACCAGAAGGTGATCTACCCGATCGACCAGGCGCTGTACAAGGAAGGCCATCTCGCGATCCTGAAGGGCAACCTCGCCGAGGACGGCGCGGTCGCGAAGATCAGCGGCCTGAAGAATCCGGTCATCACCGGCCCGGCGCGCGTGTTCGATGACGAGCAGAGCGCACTCGCGGCGATCCTCGACGACAAGATCAACGCGGGCGACGTGGTCGTGCTGCGCTACCTCGGCCCGCAGGGCGGCCCGGGGATGCCGGAGATGCTCGCGCCGACGTCGGCGATCATCGGCAAGGGCCTCGGCGAATCGGTCGGCCTCATCACGGACGGCCGCTTCTCGGGCGGCACGTGGGGGATGGTGGTCGGCCACGTCGCGCCGGAAGCGTTCGTCGGCGGCACGATCGCGCTCGTGCAGGAGGGCGATTCGATCACGATCGACGCGCACAAGCTGCTGCTGCAACTGAACGTCGACGACGCCGAGCTGGCGCGCCGCCGCGCCGCATGGAAGCAACCGGCGCCGCGTTACACGCGCGGCGTGCTCGCGAAGTATGCGGCGCTCGCCCGCCCGGCGAACAAGGGCGCGGTGACGGGCTGACGCGCGAGCGCGCGCCGCCACGGCGGAACCACAAAAAGCGACAAGATGACGAAGGGGGCGCGACGTACTCGCGCCCCCTTTCCTTTTATAATGCGCGCACCGCCAAGCCGGACGCTGTGCCGGCGGAGACCAGCATGAAGAGAACGACCTTGCGCCTGATGGCAATCGCGCTCGTTGCCGCGGCCGCAAATGCGCATGCGCAGCAGTCCGACGGGCTCGCGCTCGCGCAACGCAAGAACTGCATGGCGTGCCATGCGATCGACAAGACGTTGATGGGGCCGTCGTTCCGCGCGATCGCCGACAAGTACGCCGCGCGCGGCGACGCCGCCGGCTATCTCGCGCAGACGATCGTCAAGGGCAGCGTCGGCGTGTGGGGCGGCGTGCCGATGCCCGCGAACACGCAATTGACGAGCGCCGAGGCCGGCACGCTCGCGCACTGGGTACTGACGCTCAAGTAAGCCGCATGGAAAGACAAGACGCCGACGACGGCGTCTCGCGCATGATTGCGCGATGGCGGCGCACGCAGCGCGTCACCTGCGCGCCGCCTCTCACGCCCCGTGCGGCGCAGCGCGGCCGACGAGCCGCCCCGGCCCGCCGTCATGCGGCGGCGTTGCCGTTGCCGTTGCCGTGCTCGTTGCGACGGGCGAGCGCCGCGCCGACTTCCTCCGTTACCCAGCCCGCCACCGCGGTTTCCAGCGCAAGCGCGACTTCGCGCGCGATCTGGCCGACGAGCCAGCCCGCATGGTCCTGCAACGCGTCGCGGCATCGCGCCTCGATGAGGCCGCGCCCCTCGCCCGTCAGATAGTTGGTCATCCGGCTCTTCAGCCGCTCGGCGATCTGCCGCGCCTCGAGGTCCGCGGCGAGCGACGGCGCGGCATACGGCGGCGCGGCGCGCGCCGCATCGGGCGTCGACGACGGCAGTGCAGCGGGCGGCGCGAGATCCGCCGCAAAATGCGCGGCTGGCAATTCGTCGGCGTACGCCGCGGGCGCCGCATACGCGGTCGGCAGCTCGGCCGCGAGCGCATCCGGCGTCGGCACGAACGGCGGCTCGACGTGCGTCGGCGCGCGCAGCTCGTCGACGAGCCTCGGCGACGCGTCGCGCGCCGCGGGCTCGGCCGCGCGGGCCTCTTCCACGGTGCCCGCCGCACCGGCCACTGCATCGGCCGCCGCATCGGCCGCCGCGTCCGCCTGCACGCGCCCGGCGACGGGCGGCCGCGCGAGCGCGGGGTTGCCGGGCACGAGCACGTCGGTCAGCACGGGAATCGACGATTCGTTGGCTTCGACCACGGTTGTCCTCCGTCTGCGCGGGCTAGCCGCCCTGCTTGTGGTTGTTGAGCGCGTAGCCGCGGTCGCGGTAGAACCGGTACCGCTCGCGTCCGGCCGCGAGCTCGTCGGGCGCGTTGCCGACCACTTCGAGCAGCCGCTCGAAGCGCGCGAACTGCGCCGGCACATCCGCGCCCAGGTTCAGCAGGATGCCATGATGCGACGCGCGCTCGAGATCCGCGGTCAGCACGATCGGCGTGGTCGCCGCGTGCGCGTTGTCGATCGCGCAATGCGGAATGAAATCGAGCGGCGAGAACGTCCACAGCCGCTCGTCGAGCGCGCGCAGCCGCGCGGGCTCCGCGCACACGACGACGGGCTGCCCCGCCTGATACGCCTTGCGCAGCAGCCGGCACGCGTACGCGAGCGAATCGCCGACGTTGGTATGGAAGTCGATGCGCGTCATCGCTCGCCGCGCCCCGCCGCGCCGATCGTCGAACCCCGCGCCATCACGCGCCGGCGCGATCGATCAGGAACTGCGCGAGCAGCGGCACGGGACGGCCCGTCGCGCCCTTCGCCGCGCCGCTCTTCCACGCGGTGCCGGCGATGTCGAGGTGCGCCCACGGGTAGTTCTCCGCGAAGCGCGACAGGAAGCACGCGGCCGTCACGCTGCCGGCCGGACGCCCGCCGATGTTCGCGAGATCCGCGAAGTTCGACTTCAGCTGATCCTGGTATTCGTCGTCGAGCGGCAGGCGCCACGCCGGATCGCCCGCCTCGCGCGACGCGTCGAGCAGCTCGCCCGCGAGCGCGTCGTCCTTCGAGAAGAGGCCCGTGTTGTGATGGCCGAGCGCGATGATGCACGCGCCCGTCAGCGTCGCGACGTCGATCACCGCGGCGGGCTTGAAGCGCTCCGCGTACGTGAGCGCGTCGCACAGGATGAGGCGGCCTTCCGCGTCGGTGTTGAGCACCTCGATCGTCAGGCCCTTCATGCTCGTGACGATGTCGCCCGGCTTGTTCGCGTTGCCGGCCGGCATGTTCTCGCAGGTCGGCACGATCGCGACGACGTTGAGCTTCAGGCCCATTTCGGCGACCGCGCGAATCGTGCCGAGCACCGAGCCCGCGCCGCACATGTCGTACTTCATCTCGTCCATGCCCTCGCCCGGCTTGAGCGAAATGCCGCCCGAGTCGAACGTGATGCCCTTGCCGACGAGCACGACGGGCGCCGCCTTCGCGGCCGCCCCCTGGTATTGCAGCACGATGAATTGCGGCGGCTCGACCGAGCCCTTCGCGACCGACAGGAACGAGCCCATCTTGAGCGCCTGGATCTGCTTGAGGCCGAGCACGTCGGCCTTCAGGCCCCAGTCCTTCGCGAGCTTCTTCGCGGTGTTCGCGAGATAGCTCGGCGTACAGACGTTGCCCGGCAGGTTGCCGAGATCGCGCGTCAGGTCCATCCCGTTCGCGAGCGCGACGGCCTGCTTCGCGGCGACCTTCGCCGCCTTGTCGGCGGCCGGATCGACGCTGAACACGACGCGCTTGAGCGGCTGCGCGCTCGCGTCCGGCTTGCTCTTCATCTGCGTGAACTTGTACGTCTCGTTGCGCAGCGCGAGAATCGCCGCGCGCACGCCCCAGTCGGACGCGCGATCGGGCACGGGCAGCTGCGCGAGCGTGAAAGTAATCTGGACCACTTTCGTGCCGAGGAGCGCGCGCCACGCGGCCTTGACTGCGTCGTTGTAGGCTTTCTGGCTGAAAGCATCCTGCTTGCCCAGGCCGACGAGCAGCACGCGCGACGCGCCGATGCCGGAAACCTCGTGCAAAAACAAGGTCTTGCCGAGCTTGCCGTCCATGTCGCCCGCCTTGATCACGCGAGAGACGAGCCCCTTCGTCGCTTCGTCGATGTCGAGCGCCGCGCCGGACAAGGTTTGCGCCTCGAACACGCCGAGCACGATGCAGTCGGATTTCCCCGTCAGGAAACCCTTCGCCGCGCCTTTGCTCCAATCACAGCCTTTTATGCTAAAGTCCATCGCGCTTGTCCTCGGATAAAATCTGGGCTAAGGATGAAAGCCGCAATTATCCGCTATTTTTCCCGTGCGGCGTGAGCGCCCCCCACTCGTGCGCTGTTTCCCGCCCTCTTCGCATCAATAATGATCTTCGAACGCTCCCTCCAGCGCGAGCTTGCGTACACCGCCGGCGCCGTCTTCATGGTGCTGCTCACGATCATGCTGACGTCGATGATGATTCGCATCGTCGGCTACGCCGCGTCCGGCGAGGTGAACCCGAAGGACGTGCTGGTCCTGATCGGCCTCACCGTGATCGGCTATCTCGCGATGATCCTCGTCGGCACGCTGTTCGTGTCGATCCTGTTCGTGCTCACGCGCTGGTACAAGGATTCCGAGATGGTCGTCTGGCTCGCGTCCGGCGTGAGCCTCACGCGGCTCATCAAGCCGATCGGCGTGTTCGCGACGCCGATCGTGCTCCTCATCGCCTTCTTCGCGTTCGTCGGCTGGCCGTGGTCGAACCAGCAGAGCAAGCTCATCAAGGCGCGCTTCCAGCAGCGCGACGAAGTCTCGCTCCTCGCGCCCGGCCAGTTCCGCGAGTCCGCCGCGAACAATCGCGTGTTCTTCATCGAGAAGATGTCGCCCGACCAGGCGAAGGTGCAGAACGTGTTCGTCACGACGACCGAGCACGGCAAGGTGAACGTCGTCGTGTCGCAGACGGGCCACACCGAGACGATGAAGAACGGCGACCGCTTCATCGTGCTCGAGGACGGCCGCCGCTACGACGGCGTGCCCGGCCAGCCGAACTTCAAGATCATGGAGTTCGAGCGCTACGGCGTGAAGATCCAGAGCAAGCAGATCGTCAGCCAGCCGACCACGACGGGCACCTCGACGCCCGACCTGCTGCGCAATCCGACCAACCAGAACCTCGCCGAATTCGCGTGGCGCGCGGGGCTGCCGCTCATCGCGATCAACCTGATGATCCTCGCGATCCCGCTCGCGTACCAGAACCCGCGCCGCGGCCGCACGGTGAACCTCGTGATGGCCGTGCTGATCTACCTCACCTATTCGAATCTGCTGAACGTCGTCCAGTCGCAAATGGAACGGGGCAAGATCCCGTTCGGCGTCGGGCTCGTCGGGCTGCACGTCGTGGCCGCCGGCGTCGTCGCGTTCCTGTTCTGGCTGCGCGTGCGCAACCGGCCACTGTTCTCGCGCGCCTCGCTCGGCCGCTCGCAGGGAGCCTGACCGATGCGCCTCTACGAGAGATACTTCGCGCGGCAGATCTACGTCACGTTCATCTTCGTGCTGTTCGCGTTCTCCGGACTGTTCTTCTTCTTCGACCTGATCAGCGAGCTGAACTCGGTCGGCCACGGCAACTACAAGTTCGGCTACGCGGTGCTGCGCGTCGCGCTGCAGGCGCCGTCGCGCTTCTACGAAATCATCCCGGTCGCGGCGCTGATCAGCTCGATCTACGTGTTCGCGCAGATGGCCGCGAACTCGGAATTCACGATCTTCCGCGTGTCCGGCCTCGCGACGAACCAGGCGCTGCGCTCGCTCCTGAAGATCGGCGTGCCCATCGTCATCGCGACCTATCTGATCGGCGAATTCATCGGCCCGTATTCGGATCAATTGTCCGAGCGCGTGCGGCTCGAGGCGCTCGGCTCGTCGGTGTCGACGAACTTCGCGTCGGGCGTCTGGGTGAAGGACACGCTGACCGCGCGCGACAACGGCGAGCCCGTCACGCGCTTCGTCAACGTCGGCCAGCTGTCGCCCGATTCGACGATCCGCGACGTGCGGATCTACGAGTTCGATTCGAAGTTCAACCTGCAGAACGTGCGGATCGCGAAGAGCGGCCGCTATCAGCCGCCCGGCCACTGGCTGCTGACGGACGTCACCGACACGCAGCTCACGAACCTGCCGGGCGCCGGCGGCGGCCAGCCGGCCGATGCGCTGAACCCCGTCTACCGCGCGCAGCAGGTCACGCTGCCGCAGTATTCGCTGCGCTCGGACCTGACGCCGCAGATCCTGTCGGTGCTGCTCGTGTCGCCCGAGCGGATGTCGCTCTTCAACCTGTTCCGCTACATTCAGCACCTGAAGGAAAACCAGCAGGACACGCAGCGCTACGACATCGCGCTTTGGCGCAAGCTGCTGTATCCGTTCGCGGTGTTCGTGATGCTCGTGCTGTCGCTGCCGTTCGCGTATCTGCACACGCGCGCGGGCGTCGTGGGCGTGAAGGTGTTCGGCGGGATCATGCTCGGGATGAGCTTCCAGCTCTTCAACACGCTGTTCTCGCACATCGGCACGCTGAACACGTGGCCCGCGCCGCTGACGGCCGCCCTGCCCGGCTGCATCTATCTCGCGCTCGGCCTCTTCGCGCTGAAGTGGGTCGACCGGCACTGAGCGCGCGCATGCGTCGTCATGGGAGAGCGCGATGAACACGATGAACAAACACGGAATCGTCCTGTTCGGCCACGGCGCGCGCGACGCGCGCTGGGCCGAGCCGTTCGAGCGCCTCGCGGCGAAGCTGCGCGCGGCGCGCGGCGCCGATGCGCCCGTCGTGCTCGCGTTTCTCGAATTGATGGAGCCGTCGCTCGTCGCCGCGACGGCCGAGCTCGCCGCGCAAGGCTGCGGCGCGATCACCGTGATCCCGGTGTTCTTCGGCCAGGGCGGCCACGTTCGCCGCGATCTGCCGCAACTGATCGACGCGTGCCGCGCCGCGCATCCGGCAATCGACATTCGCTGCGCGACGGCGGTCGGCGAGGACGATGCGGTGCTCGATGCGATCGTCGGATATTGCCTGCAGCAAAGCGCCGACCGCGCGCCCTGACCGCCTTTCCCGTTCAGACGCGGCGACCGACGCCACGGTGGCGGCAATGCGCCGGCCAACCTGATCACCGAGCCGCCGCATGGCGGATACCCGCAACGCCGCTTGACAGCGGACAAGCCGCTCAAGCTCCGTTCGCGCATCCGAATCGATTCGGATGCCGGCTCGACGTTCCGTTCGCCGTCGACGGACGTTGATGCGTTCGCCGCCCCCTGACGATCCCGACAGGATGCGCCTGCCCGGCGACGTCGTGTTCACGATCGGCGCGCTGCTGATGGCGTGGGATTTCCTCGCGAAACTGATCGGCTGGCGGCCCGCGGCCCGCATGGCGTCGGCCGCGGCCGACATGGCGCCGAATCGGAACGAGTAGCCGGGCGAAGTCGTCGGTTGTGCGTCGCCGACGAGGCCGGCTTCTTCGCGGCCTCGCCTGTGGCCGGCGAGCGGGTGGATCATGCAGAGACTTGCGTCGTCGGGCGGAACGAAGCACCCGGCCGACGAGTCTACGCGCATCGCGCATCGCGCATCGCGCATCGCGCATCGCGCATCGTTGCCGCGCTGCGGCGCGGCAGCCGCGGCCGAGATCAGGCCGCGTCGCGCATCCCGTTCTTGCGCGCATCGTCGTCCGATGCGTCGCCCGCGAGCCGCCCGCGCTCGGCGAATGCGTCGCCGATCATCAACAGGCTCGGCTGCGCCGGATCGAGCCACGCCTGCGCCGCGCCCGCCGCCATCTCCGCGAGCGTAAGCGTGAGCGTGCGCTCGCGCGGCGTGCTGCACGCCTCGACGATCGCCACCGGCGTCGCGCGCGCGCGCCCCGCGTCGATCAACTGCTGCGCGATCCCGGGCGCGCTGTCGCGGCCCATGTAGTAGACGAGTGAATCCGCGTTCACCTGCTCGCGGATCTCGTCGCTGCCCGGCGCGCGGCTTTTCGTCGCGAACGCGACGCTGCGCGCCACGCCGCGCAGCGTCAGCGAACGCTTGAGCGCGGCGGCGCTCGCGAGCGCCGCGGTGATGCCCGGCACCACTTCGTAATCGATGCCGGCCGCTTCGAGCGCGCGCATCTCCTCGTCCGCGCGGCCGAACAGCATCGGATCGCCGCCCTTCAGCCGCACAACGACCGCGTGCTCGCGCGCCGCGTCGACGATCTGCTTGTTGATGAAGTGCTGCGCGCTCGAGCGCTGCCCGCAGCGCTTGCCGACCGCGATCTTGCGCGCGCGCGGCGCATAGTCGAGCATCGCCGGCTCGACGAGCGCGTCGTGCAGCACGACGTCGGCGCCGGCAAGCAGGCGCGCGCCGCGCACCGTGATGAGGTCCGCCGCGCCCGGCCCTGCGCCGATCAGATACACCTTACCCATTTGCATCGATCCCCTTCGTGCGCACGCGCCGGCGGGCACCGCCGATGCGGCGCGCGACGTCACGCGGAAAACGCACGAATCATACCCGCTGCGACCGTGTGATGGGTCGCCTCGTCGATCAACACGAACGCGCCCGTGCCCGGATGCGCGTCGTACGTGTCGCAGACGATCGGCTTTTGCAGCGTCAGCGCGACGCGGCCGATGTCGTTCATCTTCAGGTCGTGGCGGTCGGTCGCGTGCGACAGCGTGTGCACGTCGAGCACCTGCTTGACCGCGCCGATCTTCGCGAAGACGGTGCTCGTCGTCTGCTTCAGCAAATACTTGCGTTGCGGCGAAAGCGGCGCGTCGTCGAACCAGCAGAGATCCGCTTCGAGCTTCTTCGCCGGCTCCACGCTCTCGCCGCGCGGCACGAACGTGTCGCCGCGCGACACGTCGACGTCCTCCGCGAGGCGGATCGTCACCGTCTGGCCCGCGAACGCGCGCTCGACCGCCGCCGTGCCGCCCGGCACCGGCGCGACGATCTCGGCGATCGTCGCCGTGCGGTTCGACGGCAGCACGACGATCTCGTCGCCCACCTTCACCTCGCCCGCTTCGATGCGGCCCATGTAGCCGCGGAAATCGTCGGCCGAGCTGCCGTCCTGGCGCGCGACCCACTGCACCGGGAAGCGCAGCGCGTCGTGCGCCTGCGTCTCGACGGGCAGCGCCTCGAGCACGTTCAGGAGCGGCTCGTCCGCGTACCACGGCATGCGCTCGCTCGCCGCGACGATGTTGTCGCCCTTCAGCGCCGACACCGGCACGAAGCGCACGTCGGTCAGGCCGAGCTGCTGCGCGAGCTTCACGTACGCGTCGCGGATTTCGTTGAAGCGCGTCTCGCTGTAGTCGACGAGATCCATCTTGTTGATCGCGACGATCACGTGCTGCAGGTCGAGCAGCTTGACGATCGCGCTGTGGCGCTTGGTCTGCGGCAGCAACTGCGCGAGGCCGCCCTCGAACGTCACACGCGTCGCGTCGATCAGGATGATCGCCGCGTGCGCCGTCGACGCGCCCGTCACCATGTTGCGCGTGTACTGCTCGTGGCCCGGCGTGTCGGCGATGATGAACTTGCGCTTCGCGGTCGCGAAATAGCGGTACGCGACGTCGATCGTGATGCCCTGCTCGCGCTCGGCTTCCAGCCCGTCGGTCAGGAGCGCGAGGTCGAGCTCGTCGCCCACCGTGCGCTTGTTCTTCGCGCGCGACAGCGCGGAAAGCTGGTCGGACAGCACGGCCTTGCTGTCGTACAGCAGGCGGCCGATCAGCGTGCTCTTGCCGTCATCGACGCTGCCCGCGGTGATGAAGCGCAGCACGCCGAGGTCTTCGTTGTTCTCGATGATGCTCATGATGTGGATGTCCTCGCGTGCGTCAGAAATAGCCCTGCTTCTTGCGCTGCTCCATCGCGGCCTCGGACGTCTGGTCGTCCATCCGGGTCGCGCCGCGCTCGGTGATCTCGGTCACGGCCGTCTCGGCGATGATCTTCTCGACGTCGTCCGCGTCGCTCTCGACCGGGCACGTGCACGAAATGTCGCCGACCGTGCGGAAGCGCACTTGAGCGATTTCGCTCGTCTCGCCCTCGCGCATCGGCGTGAGCGGCGTGACGGGCACGAGCAGGCCGTTGCGGCGCACGATCTCGCGCTGGTGCGCGTAGTAGATCGACGGCAGCTCGAGCTTCTCGCGCGCGATGTACTGCCACACGTCGAGCTCGGTCCAGTTCGAGATCGGGAACACGCGCAGGTGCTCGCCCTTGTGCAGGCGTGCGTTGTAGAGGCTCCACAGTTCCGGGCGCTGCGCCTTCGGGTCCCATTGGCCGAATTCGTCGCGGAACGAGAAGATCCGCTCCTTCGCGCGCGCCTTCTCCTCGTCGCGGCGCGCGCCGCCGATCATCGCGGTGAAACCGTGCTGCTCGATCGTCTCGAGCAGCGTGACGGCCTGCGCGGCGTTGCGCGAATCGGTTTCGCGGCGCAGCACGACGGTGCCGCGCTTGATCGAATCCTCGACGTGGCCGACCACGAGCTCGGCGCCGATCTCCTGCGCGCGGCGATCGCGGAAGTCGATCACTTCGCCGTAGTTGTGGCCCGTGTCGATGTGCACGAGCGGGAACGGCAGCGCCGTCTTGCGGTTCGCGCCGAGCCCGAACGCCTTCAGCGCGAGGTGCAGCACGACGACCGAATCCTTGCCGCCCGAGAACAGCAGCGCCGGCTTGCTGCATTCGGCGACGAGCTCGCGCAGGATGTGGATCGACTCGGCCTCGAGCCAGTCGAGATGGCCCATGCGGGCGGCGTCACCGGCGGGCGGGGCAAAGGCGGATTGCTCGAGCGTCGTGCTCATGATTTCAGTCCTTCTCTCTTCCGGGTTTGGGCCGCCCGCAGTCGCGGGCGGCGCAATATCAGTATTTTGTAAGGTGCTCAGTGCGCGTCGCCGGCCTCGGCGCTCGCCGGAATCGGCGTGATCGAAATGTGCAGCCCGCACTCCTTCGTATCGCGCGACTCCCACCACCAGCGGCCCGCGCGGCTATCCTCGCCGGGGCGGATCGCGCGCGTGCACGGCTCGCAGCCGATGCTCGGGTAGCCGCGCGCATGCAGCGGGTTCACCGGCACGTCAAACGCCGTAAGGTACGCCCACACGTCGCTTTCCGTCCAGTCGGCGAGCGGGTTGTACTTCGCGATCCCGCGCGCGTCGTCCTGCTCTTGCTCGTGCAGCTCCGCGCGCGTGACCGACTGCTCGCGCCGCTGGCCGGTTACCCATGCGTCGACGTCCGCGAGCGCGCGGTTCAGCGGCTCGACCTTGCGGATGTTGCAGCACGCCTTGCGCAGCTCGACGCTCTCGTAGAACGCATTCAGGCCGTGGTCGGCGACGTACGCGTCGACCGCGTCCTGCCGCGGATGGAACTGCTCGATCTCGTAGCCGTAGCGCTCGCGCACGCGCTCGATCATGTCGAGCGTCTCCGCATGCAGGCGGCCCGTGTTCAGCGAGAAGACGCCGATCGCCACGCCCTTCGACAGGATCGCGTGCGTGACGAGCATGTCTTCCGCCGCGAGGCTGCTCGCGAACTTCACCTTCGGATGGCGCTCGGCGATCTGCGCGAGCAGCGCGTCGAGCCGTTCGATCTTCGCGGCAAGCGCCGGGGGCAGCGTCGTGGCGTCGGCGGCGCTCATGCGCTCACCTTCGCGTCGGCCGCCGCGGCGCGGCGGCGGAACAGCGGCGCCGGCTCGTCGAATGCGCCCTGGTAGCGCTGCGAGAACTCGCCGAACGCGTTCAGCGCGTCGCGGATGTCCTTGTCCGCGCGCACCGCGAACGCATCGAAGCCGCAGCGCGACATGTAGAGCAACTGGTCGCGCAGCACGTCGCCGATCGCGCGCAGCTCGCCCGTCCAGCCGTGGCGCTCGCGCAACAGGCGCGCGATGCTGTAGCCGCGGCCGTCCGCGAAACGCGGGAATTCGACGCCGATCACCGCGATGCGGTCGAAATCCGCCGCGAGGTCGGCGGGTTCGCTGTCGGGCGCGAGCCACACGCCGAGCTCGTCCTTGCGCTTCGCGGCGACGAGCGCGTCGCGCCCGGCCTGCCACAACGCGAGCGGCACGAGCACCTTGCCGGCCGGCAGCGCGTCGACGGCGGGCAGCGCGCCGTCTTCGGCCGCGCGCACGACTTGCCAGGCGTCGTCGGCCACTTCGCGATTCTTGATAATCAAAGCCATCTGCTGATTCCTCTACGCTGGGTTACGCGTGCGCGGTCTGGCGCGCCGCGTAGACGCGCTCCTTGAACGGCGCGATGCCGATGCGATCGTACGTGTCGATGAAGCGCTCGCCGTCGATGCGCGACTCGACGAACGTGTCGATCAGCTTCGAGATCACGTCCGGCACTTCCTCCGCGGAGAACGACGGGCCGATCACGCGGCCGAGACGCGCGCCGCCCGCGCCGGTGCCCTGCTCGCCGCCGAGCGACACCTGGTACCACTCGGCGCCGTCCTTGTCGACGCCGAGAATGCCGATGTTGCCGACGTGGTGGTGCCCGCACGAGTTCATGCAGCCCGAGATGTTGAGCGACACGTCGCCGAGGTCGTGCACGTAGTCGAGATCGTCGAAGCGCTGCTGGATCGCGAGCGCGATCGGAATCGACTTCGCGTTCGCGAGCGAGCAGAAATCGCCGCCCGGGCAGGCGATGATGTCGGTCAGGAGGCCGACGTTCGGCGTCGCGAAACCGGCCGCCTTCGCCTTCTCCCACACCGCGAACAGGTCACGCTTCTTCACGTTCGCGAGAATCAGGTTCTGCTCGTGCGACACGCGCAGCTCGCCGAACGAATACGCGTCGGCCCAGTCGGCGACCTGCTCCATCTGCTCGGCGCTCGCGTCGCCGGGCGCGACGCGGTGGTTCTTCAGCGACAGCGTGACGGCCGCGTAGCCCGGCACCTTGTGCGGCGCGACGTTGCGCTCGACCCAGCGCGCGAACGCGCGGTTTTCGAGCAGATGCTGCTCGAACGACGCGTCGGTGTCGGCGAGCTTCTCGTAGACGGGCGGCTCGAAGTACCGCGACACGCGCTCGAGCTCCTCCTGCGTGAGCGTCGACGGGCCGTCCTTCAGATGCTGCCACTCCTCTTCGACCTGCTGCGCGAACTTCGCGGGCGACAGCGCCTTCACGAGGATCTTGATGCGCGCCTTGTACAGGTTGTCGCGGCGGCCGTAGCGGTTGTAGACGCGCAGCACCGCCTCGCAATACGTGATGAGGTGCTGCCACGGCAGGTTCTCGCGGATGATCGCGCCGACGATCGGCGTGCGGCCGAGGCCGCCGCCCGCGAGGATGCTCGCGACCACTTCGCCCGCCTCGTTCCTCTTCAGGTAGACGCCGAGATCGTGGATCTGCACGGCCGCGCGGTCGGCCTTCGAGCCGGACACCGCGATCTTGAACTTGCGCGGCAGCCACGCGAATTCGGGATGAAACGTCGACCATTGGCGCAGGATCTCGGCCCACGGACGCGGATCGATCTCCTCGTCCTGCGCCACGCCCGCGAACTGGTCGGCGGTGATGTTGCGGATGCAGTTGCCCGACGTCTGGATCGCGTGCATCTGCACCGACGCGAGCTTCGCGAGGATCTCGGGCGTGTCCTCGAGCGTCACCCAGTTGAACTGGATGTTCGAGCGCGTCGAGAAGTGGCCGTAGCCGCGGTCGTGCTCGCGCGCGATGCGGGCGAGCACGCGCAGCTGGTCGCTACGGAGATTGCCGTACGGAATCGCGATGCGGTGCATGTACGCGTGGCGCTGCATGTACAGGCCGTTCTGCAGCCGCAGCGGACGGAACTCGTCCTCGCTCAATTCTCCTGACAAGCGGCGGCGGACCTGGTCGCGGTACTGCGCGACGCGCTCGTCGACGATCGTTTGATCGTACTGATCGTACTGGTACATTCGGGGACCCCAGGGTTTGCTCGATATGACCGCGCGGCGTCCTAGCCACGCCGCGCCCGAATCCTGCACCGCCCGCGCCGAGCCGGCCATCCGCCCGGCCGGTCATTTGCAAATGACGATTACAGATATCCATATTTGAAAAACACGGGGCAATCGTAATAAACTCGCTTTATATTTCAAACGACTAAAAAATTCTGTTGATATGCGGAAGGGTTATAAATGAACCTGCACCAATTTCGTTTCGTGCGCGAGGCCGTCCGCCAGAATTTCAACCTCACGGAAGCCGCGAAGGCGCTGTACACGTCGCAGCCGGGGGTCTCGAAGGCCATCATCGAGCTCGAGGACGAGCTCGGCGTCGAAATCTTCACGCGCCACGGCAAGCGCGTGCGCTCGCTGACCGAGCCGGGGCGGATCATCCTGGCGTCGGTCGAGCGGATACTCCAGGAGGTCGAAAGCCTTAAAAGGGTCGGAAAAGATTACGCCGCGCAGGACCAGGGCAACCTGACGATCGCGGCCACGCACACGCAGGCCCGCTATTCGCTGCCCGCCGCGATCGCCGAGTTCAAGAAGCGCTTCCCGAAGGTCCACCTGTCGATCCTGCAAGGCAGCCCGACGCAGGTCGCCGAAATGGTGATCCACGATCAGGCGGATCTCGCGGTCGCGACGGAGGCGATCGCCGACTACAAGGAGCTCGTGTCGCTGCCCTGCTTCCAGTGGCATCACGCGGCCGTCGTGCCGGCCGACCACCCGCTCCTCGAGCGCAAGACGCTGTCGCTCGACGATCTCGCGCAATTCCCGCTCATCACGTACGACGACGCGTTCGCCGGCCGCAAGAAGATCAACCAGGCGTTCGCGCTGCACCGCCTCACGCCCGACATCGTGCTCGAGGCGATCGACGCTGACGTGATCAAGACCTACGTCGAGCTCGGGCTCGGCGTCGGCATCATGGCGGACATCGCGTTCAATCCGGAGCGCGACCGCAATCTGCGCGCGATCCCGGTCGGGCACCTGTTCGGCAGCAACGTGACGCGCGTCGCGCTCAAGCAGGGTGCGTATCTGCGCGGCTACATCTATACGCTCGTCGAGCTGCTGTCGCCGACGCTCAACCGCAAGCTCGTCGAGACCGCGCTCAAGGGCGAGGCCGAAACCTACGAGCTGTGACGCCCGGCGCGCGGGCGGCGAAGCGCGGCGGCGCTTCGCGCTCGCGCGCCGCCTCGAACCGGCATGGAGACTTTCGGGATGAAGCCAACCCGCCTGTTGCGCCGCGCGGCCGCGTGCGCCGCGCTCGCGCTCGTCAGCGCCGCGGCGCGCGCCGATCTGACGGTCGGCGTGGATCTGTCGACGACGGGCCCCGCCGCGACGATCGGCCAGACCAGCAAGAACGCGATCCTGATGTGGCCGAAAACGATCGCCGGACAGAAGCTGCGGGTGATCGTGCTCGACGACGCGTCCGACCCGGGCATCGCCATGCGCAACATCCGCAAGCTCGTGACGGAGGACAAGGTCGACGTCGTCGTCGGGCCGAACATCACGCCGGCGGCGCTTGCCGCGCTCGATCCCGTCGCCGCCGCGCAGACGCCGATGATCACGCTGATCGGCTCCGGATCGATCGTCGAGCCGCAGCAGGGCAATCGCGTGTGGGCGTTCAAGATGGCGCAGAGCGACCGCGCGATGGCCGACGTGCTGACCCGCCACATGGCGAGCCACGGCGTGAAGACGGTCGGCTTCATCGGCTTCGCGGACAGCTACGGCGACAGCTGGCTCGACGAATTCACGCGCTTGGCCGAGCTGCGCAAGCTGAAGATCGTCGCGACCGAGCGCTACAACCGCACTGACGCGAGCGTGACGGGCCAGGCCTTGAAGCTGATCGCGGCGAAGCCGGACGCGATCCTGATCGCGGGCGCGGGCACGCCGACCGTGCTGCCGCAGCGCACGCTGATCGAGCGCGGCTACAAAGGGCCGATCTACCAGACGCACGGGATCGCGACGCCCGAGTTCCTGCGGCTCGGGGGCAAGGACGTCGAAGGCACGCTGTTTCCGACGCAGCCCGTCGTCGTCGCGCGCACGCTGCCCGCCGACCATCCGGCGAAGCAGGCGGCGCTCGCGTTCGTCGACGCGTACGAGGCGAAGTATGGGCGCGACACGGTCACGCAGTTCGCGGGCGACGCGGCGGGCGTCTACCCGCGCCTCGCGGACGCGGTCAGCCGCGCGCAGAAAACCGCGCAGCCGGGCACGCCGGCATTCCGCACGGCGCTGCGCGCCGAGCTCGAACGCGCGCACGAGCTCGTCGTGCCGAACGGCATCGTCAACACGAGCGCCGCCGATCACGTCGGGCTCGACCAGCGCGCGAGCGTGATGGGGATCGTGACGCACGGCGCGTTCGTCTATCTGAGCCGTTGAGCCGTTGAGCCGTTGAGCCGTTGAGCCGTTGAGCCGTTGAGCCGTTGAGCCGTTGAGCCGCACACCTGCGCGACGCCGTCAGCCGGATGCTTGCCCACATGGGGAATTTCAGTGATAATCCGCGTTTCCGCCGCGCGCAATCGCATGCGCGGCGCAGGTTTGCCCAGGTGGTGAAATTGGTAGACGCAGGGGACTCAAAATCCCCCGCCGCAAGGCGTGCCGGTTCGATTCCGGCCCTGGGCACCAAACAGACATCGAAGCATCGCGCGCAGCGCGCCGATGCTCATCGCGGCGCCGGCCGCCGGCGAACACGCTTTTCGCCACCGTGCCGCCGCATCGAGCCCCGCCTGACACCAGCAGCGCGGGGCTTTTTCATTCGGGCCCGCCGCTACTCGTTCCCGCCGCCGCTCGCGCGTGCGCCGTCGCACTCCCGCTCGCTCCGATTCGCCCACACCGGGCGCCACCCGTCACCGGCTCGGCGGCCATCGCCCCATCCCTTCGTCACGCGTCGCACGCGACGTCTGCGCACCGGGGGAATCTTGCGTCGCACGCAAACGTCCGAAACTGGTCCCGTTGAGCGCTGCCGGCTTCGACGCGGACGAGCCGCGCGAGCCGCTGCGGCCATCGAACGAAGACCGGACGCGCGAGCTTGCCGCAGCGCTCGACGCGCTGCGCGAGACAGGGCGCGCATCAACGGATCGGCGCGCATGCAACCCGTAAACGCCAAGCTCGACGCGCGGCTGATCGCCGCCATTGAACCGCTCGCGTGCACGCCGCGGGCGAGCGCGATCGACAAGCAACCGGCGCGCGATCGGCTTCGGCTCGGCCAAACGGGATTCGCCGGTGACGAGCAGGCCGCTCGCAAGCATCATGGCGGCCCCGACAAGGCGGTTATCGCTACGCGTTCGATCACCAGCCGTCGTGAGCGGCCGGAATCGGCATGCGCGACGTGCTCGCGCGGCCGAGCGCATTCGGCGAGAACCTGTCGACGCGCGGCATCATCGCGCGCGACGCACGCATCGGCGCCGTCTGCACGCTCGGCGGCGCGACGCCGCAGGTGCCGCAGTCGCGGCAGCCGCGCCGGAAGCTCAACGCACGCTTCGGGTTCCCCCAAATGTCCGCGCGCGCCCGGCAAAGCGGGCGAACGGGCTGGCGCTACCGCGTACTCGACGAAGGCTGGGGCGAGCACGACGGCGAGCTCGCGTTGCGCGAGCGGCCGCAATGGCACGCTGTCGAGCATGCTCGACGTGCCGTACCGGCGTCCGCCCGATGCGGGCACACTCGAAGCGCTGTCGCGCATCGACGCGCTGCCGCCGTCATGACGTCAGTTGTCCGAGCGACGGCTGAATGCGGGCGCGGTCGAGGACTGAACGAAGCGGCTCGACAGCTGACGCGCCCGCTCGACGGTCGACGGTCGACGGTCGACGGTCGACAGACGACAGACAGCAAGCAACGTGAAACGGCCACGCATCAACCGTCGCGCGCCGTCGCCCCGCCGCGCTCAGGCATCCGCGCAGAACGTCGAGATCGCGTGTGCAACCCGCGCCGCCGCCTCCCGCTGCGGAAAATGGCCGACGCCGTCGAGCACGGCGCGCTCGTAGCGTCCCGCGAAGAAACGCTCGCGCGACGCGGAACTGTCCGGGTGATTGCAGGTGTCCGCGCCGCCGTGCAGCACGAGCGTCGGCACGGACAAAACGGGCGCGGGATTCAGCCGCGCTTCGTCGTCCGCATAGGCGGCATCGCCGCTCGCGAAGCCCCAGCGATGCCGGTACGAATGCAGCACGACGTCCGCCCAGTCGGGCGCATCGAACGCGATCGCCGCCTCGTTGAAATCGCCCGGCGCGTACCAGCCGGCCGGCGCCCACGTGTCCCACATCGCGCGCGCGAACGCCCGGCGGTCGTCGCGCACCGCCCGCTCCCCGCGCGGCGTCGCCATGAACCAGTGATACCAGTAGTTGCGCGCCTGCTGCAGCGACAGCGGCTGATTCGGATCGTTCGTGCCGTAGCCGACCGACAGCATCACGAGATGCGACGCGGTCCGCTCGCGCAGCCCGCATGCGTTCGCCGCGGCTCGCGCGCCCCAGTCGTGTCCGACGAGCACCGGGCGCTCGAGCCGCAGCGCGTCGACGAAATCGAGCAGATCGCGCCCGAGTGCGGCGAGCTGCCCGCTGCGCGGCGTCGCCGCGTCGCGAAAGCGGGTCGGCGCGAAGCCCCGCAGCGCGGGCGCGAGCACGCGATATCCGGCGCGGGCGAGCGCGGGCGCGACCGCTTTCCAGCATGCCGGGCTGTCCGGCCAGCCGTGCAGCAGCACGGCGGCGCGCGCGCCGCCCGGGTTCCATTCGAGATACGCGACGTCCAGCAAGGGAGTCGTCGCAAACGCATAGTCGGGCATCGTGGCCTCCGTCGATCGTCAGGTCACGCCGATCGTAGCCCGATCGCTCATCACGATTCACAAAGAATCATCGTCTATTATTCGAATATCGCATTGAATGGGTTGCCCGCATGGATACGCCGTCGGATTCGCCGTCGATGTCGCTCGACATCGTGCTGCTGCGCACGTTCCTCGAAGTCGTCGAGCGTCGCGGCTTCGCGCCCGCCGCCGAGCATCTGGCGCTCACGCCGTCGGCGGTCAGCGGGCACATCAAGCGGCTCGAGCAGGCGGCGGGCGTCGTGCTGCTCGCCCGCACGACGCGTCGCCTCGAGGTCACGCCCGCGGGCGAGACGCTCTATGCGTACGCACGCAACATCGTCGAGATGGAACGCGAAGCGCGCGCGCGGCTGCGCGGCTCGGCGCTGCACGGGCGGCTGCGCGTCGGCGCGTCCGAGGATTTCGCGAGCGCGTGGCTGCCGCAGGTGCTGCACGCGTTTCGCCGCCGGCATCCGCAAGCGGCGATCGAGCTCAAAGTCGGCATCACCGCGGATCTGCTGCGCCAGCAGACGTCGGGCCGCATCGACGTCGTGTTCGGCAAGCGCTGCCGTCGCATCGACGAAGCCGGCGAACTGCTGTGGGAGGAGCCGCTCGTATGGGCGTGCGCGTCGGACGCCGCGCTCGACGCGGCCGACGCGCTGCCGCTCGCGCTCTTTCCGGAGCCTTGCGTCTACCGCGAAGCGGCGATCGCCGCACTCGGCGCCGCGCTGCGGCCGTTTCGCATCGTGTTCGAAAGCGCCAGCATGGCGGGCTGCGTGTCGGCGGCGCTCGCGGGGTTCGCCGTCACCGCCGTCGCGCGCAGTCAGCTGCGCGACGGCCTGCGCGAATGCGGACCGGGCGACGGCCTGCCCGCGCTGCCCGCCGCGCGCTTCTACGCGTTCTCGCAGCGGCCGACGCCCGCGAGCGCCGCGCTGATCGACGCGGTGCGCGAAACCGGACGCCGCCGCCGCTTCGAGCCGGCGAATTGACGCATCGGCACATCGGCGCGTCCACGTCGTTCGAGATGTCCGCCTCGGCAACGAATCGCCGATACGAAGCGCGCGAGGCGGGATAAACGATCGGCAACGTACCGATGAAAATCAACGAAGATGAAAATAAGAAAATCCCGCGAATGCGAAAACAAGTCGCGGATATACTAGGATTCGTCCATTTAAAGGCTCGTCAAATCGTCCATTCCATGCGCGAGGTCAATCGTTTCTCCGAGATGGCCGTCTTCGTTCAGGTAATCGAGTCGTGCGGATTTTCAGCGGCGGGACGACGGCTCGACATGACGCCGTCGGCGATCAGCAAGTTCATTCAACGGCTCGAGACGAGGCTCGGCGTGCGCCTCGTGAACCGCACGACGCGCAAGCTGCAACTCACGCCCGAAGGCGCCGCGTTTTACGAGCGGTGCGTGCGCATCCTCGAGGACATCGCCGACGCCGAGCGCGAAGCGACGCGCGGCGCGATTGCGCAGGGACGCCTGCGGATCAATTCGCACGTGCCGTTCGGCAAGCATCATCTGTTGCCGCTGTTGCCGGAGTTCCAGCGCCGCTATCCGGACATCACGCTCGACATCGTGCTGTCGGACACGGTGGTCGATCTGCTCGACGACCGCAGCGACATCGCGATCCGCGCGGGCGCGCTCGACGATTCGCGGCTCGTGACGCGCAAGCTCGGCGGCAGCCGGATGGTCGTCGTCGGCTCGCCCGCGTATTTCGAGCGCAACGGCGCGCCCGAGACTCCCGACGATCTCGATCGCCACAACTGCATCGGCCTGAGCGGCAACGCGAAGGCATGGCCGTTCGTCGTCGCGGACGGCCAGCGCCTGCTGCCGTCCGGCGGCAGCCTGCTGCTCGGCGACGGCGAGAGCATCCGCGACGCGGCCCTCTGCGGGCTCGGGCTCGCGCGGCTCGCGCGCTCTCACGTCTGCGCGGACGTCGACGCCGGGCGCCTCGTGCCGGTGCTCGAAGCGTTCAATCCCGGCGACGAGGAAGTGATCAACGCTGTGTTCGTCGGGCCGAGCGAGCATCTGCCGAAGCGCGTGCACGCGATGCTCGACTTCCTGAAAGAGCGGATACGGATCGGACCGCGCGTCGTCGGCGATCGCGGCGATGCGCCGGCGCTCGGCGCACGCGCCGTCGTCACGCGGCTGCGCTGAGCGCGTCGCGGCAGCTGCGCTTCGTTGCGCCCCGCCGCCGCACGCCCCGCCGCGCGCGCGGCACGACGGCGTTCGGCCGCGAGACATTCGGCGACGGAAAGGATGAAGAGGCTTGCCACGCGCCGTCGGGGCGGTGAGCCGCATCGTGCGATCGTTCTTCGCGTCGCGGCGGCGGTCGTCACGTTCGTCGGCATGCGTAATGCGCGAGCGATTCTTTCGAGCGAACTTCGCTCGCTTTGCGTGATTCGCCTTGAACGAGACGGCATATTTTCAAAATCGAGCGTCATTGAATCGATCCGGCAAGACGACGACCGAGCAGATCGAATCAAATTGACCGCTTCCGCGAAAACGAAGCGCTGCCGGACGATTCCGGACGGCGGATCGGGAACATCCGAATGCGCCCCATGCCGCCGCGCGTGCGAACGCCGCGGCGGTGCATCGCCGGGCGGCCGGCTTATTTCACGGTGAACCTGTAGCTGCCCTGCGTGCGGTGGCCGTCGGTTGCGACCGCCACCCACTTCACCGTGTACGCGCCCGCTTGCAGCGGCTTGAGCGCGACCGACATGCGCTTGCGATCGGTCGCGTCGACGACCGCCTTCGCGGCCTGGGCCGGCGCGCCCGCCGCGTCGACGACGACGATCGAGCTGAACGCCGGCTCGAGCGTCTCGGTGAAGTCGATCGACACGGCCTGCGGCGTGGCGACCGCCGCGTTCGCGGGCGGATCGGTCTTTTCGGGTTTCGCGTGCGCGAACGCGACGCTCGACAGCGCGAGTGCGAACGCGGCGGCGAGGCCGCGCCGCGCGGCGGAAGTCATTGTCATGGTCATAGTTTGCCTTCGTTCGAACGAGGAATGGCGGTCGCGCGAGGCGCGGCCGCGGGGCCCCGAGCTTACCAGCCCTCGCGCCCGCTTGCGCCCGAGCGCGCCGCGCGCCGTTTGCCCGATCCGCGTCCGATGCGCTTGGTACAATGCGCGCGCCATGAATCTCGAAAGCATTCTGTTCACGCAAGGCTTCGGTTCGCGCCGCCAGTGCCGCGCGCTCGTCGAAGCGGGACGCGTCGCCGTCGCCGGCGCGGCGTGCACCGACGCGCACGCGCCGTTCGACACCGCCCGGCTCGTGTTCGAAGTCGACGGCGTCGCGTGGCCGTACCACGCGCGCGCGTACGTCGTCCTCAACAAGCCGGCGGGTTACGAATGCTCGCGCGAGCCGCAACATCATGCGAGCGTCTTCAGCCTGCTGCCGCCGCAGTTCGCCGAGCGCGGCGTCCAGTGCGTCGGCCGCCTCGACCAGGACACGACCGGCCTGCTGCTGCTGTCCGACGACGGCCAGTTCGTCCACGCGTACACGTCGCCGAAGCGCAAGGTGCCGAAGACTTATGTCGCGACGGTGCGCCACCCGCTCGACGACGCACAGCTCGACGCGCTGCGCGCGGGCGTGCTGCTGCACGGCGAATCGCAGCCGCTCGCGGCGCTCGCCGCGACGGCCCGAGGAGAACGACTCCTCGAACTGACGGTCGCCGAAGGGAAATATCACCAAGTTAAACGAATGGTCGCGGCGGCGAGCAACCGCGTCGAGGCGCTGCACCGCGCGCGCATCGGCGGCTTCGCGCTGCCGGCGGATCTCGCCGAAGGCGCGTGGCGCTGGCTCGGCGAGCACGACCTGGCCGCGTTGCGCGACACAGCGAAAACCCTGTCAGGGTAAGCCCGAACGGCCGCCGTTCGGCCATCCGAGCCATGCCGCGTTGCAGCATGGCAACGTCATCAAGCCCCGCTATACTCGATACAAAACCACAATACGTTCCAGGTTTGGGGGGACATCATGACCATCAACAATCCGATCGAAATTTCGTCCGTGATCCTGGCGTTCGCCGGGCTCGGCGCGATCATCATCGGCGGGCTGCTCACCGCGATGCACCTGAAGCGCAAATATCATCCGAGTCTGATCGGTGCGCTGATCGGCGCGCTGCTGTGCTTCCTGCTGATCGAGGCGTTGCCGGCGATCACTTGATGATCGCGCGCGGCGCGGCGACCGTGCGCAGAAAGTCGTCGACGCTCGGATAGCGCAGCGCGACGCGCAATTCGCGCTTCATCCTCGCGTTCGCGAGCCGCCGCGACTCGCGCATGAACGACAGCAGCATCGGCTCGAGTTGCCGTTCGGCTTCGGCGCGCGTGATGCGAGGCGGGCTGCGCATGCCGAACGCGCGCGCGACTCGCTCGAAGTAATCCCCCATCTTCAGCTCGGTGTCGTCGCTCGCGTGGACGACCCGCGCAGGCTTGCCGCGCGCGGCGGCGCGCAACAGGATCGACGCGAGATCGTCGGCATGGATATGGTTGGTGTAGACGTCGTCGGCCTCGACGAGGGCCGGCGTGCCCTTCTCGAGCCGCGCGAGCGGCAGCCGGTTTGCCGCGTAGATGCCCGGAATCCGCACGATGCGCGCGGACAGCGCGCCGCGCGCGGTCGCGCGGCGCAGTTGGCGTTCGGCCGACACGCGCCGTCGCGCGCGCGGATTCGCAGGCCGCACGGCACGCGTTTCGTCAACCCGCGCGCCGCCGCAATCGCCGTAAACGCCGCTCGTGCTCGCGTAGACGACGACGGGACGCGACAGGGCGTCGGTTACAATACGCGCTGCCCGAAAAGGCGGCCGAGCCGATCTGGCAGCGGCCCGCCCCGCGCGCAGCCTGCCGTACGCCGGCGCGAGCTGACGCGACGGCCGCCGCGGCGACGCGAGCGCGGCGACGAGCGCCTGCGTCCTGCGATCGGCATCGCCGGTGGCCTGAGGCGGCGCGAGATGCAGCACGACGTGCGCGACGCGCGCGATCCGCTTGAGCGTCGCGCGCTCGTCCAGATCGCCGACGACAGGCACGACGCCCGCCGCCCGCAGTTCGGCGCAGCGCGAGCGCCGGCTCGTCAGCGCGACGAGGCGCAGGTTCTGGCGCCGCGCGCGCAGCTGAGCGGCGCAGCGCATGCCGACGTCGCCGCAGCCGACGATCAATACGCGCGGCCGGCGCAGGATTCGTGTCGCAATCATGGTGTATCGATTGATCCGTAGGAATGCATTGTAGCCGCCGTGCGCGCGTTGCACGGTCCCCACTTTTTGTTCTCAACGACTTATGGCTTTTAACGTAACCCTCAAGCAAAGCGGCCGGCAGTTCCAGGTCGAGGCCGACGAAACCGTGCTCGCGGCGGCGCTGCGTCAGAACGTCCATTTGCCCTACGGCTGCAAGAACGGCGCGTGCGGCTCGTGCAAGGGCACGGTCGTGCAAGGCCAGTTCGAGCAGGGGCCGCACTCCGCGTCGGCGCTGTCGAACGACGAGCGCACGCGCGGCCTCGCGCTCCTGTGCTGCTCGAAGCCGCAGAGCGACCTCGAAGTCGACGTGCGCGAGATCGCGGGCGTCGACGGCGTCCAGGTGAAGAAGCTGCCGTGCCGCGTCGCGGCGCTCGAGCGCCGCGCGGACGACGTGATCGTGCTGAAGCTGCAACTGCCCGCGAACGAGCGCCTGCTGTATCTCGCCGGCCAGTACATCGAGTTCATCCTCAAGGACGGCGCGCGCCGCAGCTACTCGATGGCGACCGCGCCGCACGAGGAAGGCCCGATCGAGCTGCACATCCGCCACATGCCGGGCGGCAAGTTCACCGATCACGTGTTCGGTGCGATGAAGGAGCGCGACATCCTGCGCTTCGAAGGCCCGCTCGGCACGTTCTTCCTGCGCGAGGATTCGGACAAGCCGATCGTGCTACTCGCGTCCGGCACGGGCTTCGCGCCGATCAAGGCGATCATCGAGCACGCGCATCACGCGAAGCTCGAGCGCCCGATGACGCTCTACTGGGGCGCGCGCCGCAAGAAGGATCTGTATCTGCTCGACATCGCCGAGCAATGGGCGAAGGAGATCCCGAACTTCAAGTTCGTGCCGGTGCTCTCCGAGCCGGACGCGAGCGACGCGTGGACGGGCCGCACGGGCTTCGTGCACCGCGCGGTGATCGAGGATCTGCCCGATCTGTCCGGCTACCAGGTGTACGCGTGCGGCGCGCCGGTGATGGTCGAATCCGCGCAGCGCGACTTCACGCAGCACCACGGCCTGCCCGCCGACGAGTTCTACGCGGACTCGTTTACGAGCGCCGCGGACCTCGCGCACACGGTCTGAGCGCCGCGCGGCCCCCGGAGAGAACCGCCGCGACATCGAATTGTCGCGTCGCAGCGGTTTACTTGGGGCCGCGTGATGCCTTATGCTTGCGCACATGAACCGCTCCCAGTCCGCTCTCCGACGTCGCCGCTCGCCGCTCCGCACGGATGCCGCCGGCTCGTCACGGACTCGCGCGTAACCGCTTCCCCGTTACGCACAAGCTGTTCGAACCACCAAGCCACGGCGTACCGTGGCTTTTTTTATTGCCTTTTCGCCGACTGCACCCTGGAGCCTGCCGCCATGCCGCTGAACGACTACCCGATCGACTCGCTGATGTACATCACGAACCGCCCCGACATCGTGTTCACGCACGGCAAGGGTTCATGGCTCTACGACCACACCGGCAAGCGCTATCTGGATTTCATCCAGGGTTGGGCGGTCAACTGTCTCGGCCATTGCAACGACGGGCTCGTCCAGGCGCTGCAGGCCCAGGCTGAGAAGCTGCTGAACCCGTCGCCGGCGTTCTACAACGAGCCGATGGCGAAGCTCGCGGGCCTGCTCACGCAGCACAGCGTGTTCGACAAGGTGTTCTTCGCGAACAGCGGCGCCGAAGCGAACGAAGGCGCGATCAAGCTCGCGCGCAAATGGGGCCGCAAGTTCAGGAACGGCGCGTACGAGATCATCACGTTCGACCACAGCTTCCACGGGCGCACGCTCGCGACGATGTCGGCGAGCGGCAAGGCGGGCTGGGACACGATCTATGCGCCGCAGGTGCCGGGCTTCCCGAAGGCCGAGATCAACGACATCAACTCGGTCGAGAGGCTGATCAACGACAAGACCGTCGCCGTGATGCTCGAGCCGATCCAGGGCGAAGGCGGCGTGATCCCGGCGTCGCGCGAATTCATGCAGCAGCTGCGCGCGCTGACGAAGCAGCACGGCCTCCTCCTCATCGTCGACGAAGTGCAAAGCGGCTGCGGCCGCGCGGGCACGCTGTTCGCGTACGAGCTCGCCGGCGTCGAGCCGGACATCATGACGCTCGGCAAGGGCATCGGCGGCGGCGTGCCGCTCGCCGCGCTGCTGTCGAAGGCCGACGTCGCGGTGTTCGAGGCGGGCGACCAGGGCGGCACCTACAACGGCAACCCGCTGATGACCGCGGCGGGCCATGCGGTGATCTCGCAGCTCGTCGCGCCGGGCTTCCTCGAAGGCGTGCGCGCGCGCGGCGAATACCTGAAGCGCAGGCTGCTCGAGCTGTCGGAGGAGCGCGGCTTCGAAGGCGAGCGTGGCGAAGGCCTGCTGCGCGCGCTCCTGCTCGGCAAGGACATCGGCCCGCAGATCGTCGAGAAGGCGCGCGAGATGCAGCCGGACGGCCTGCTGCTGAACGCCGCGCGCCCGAACCTGCTGCGCTTCATGCCGGCCCTCGACGTGACGAACGACGAGATCGACCAGATGATGGCGATGCTGCGTTCGGTGCTCGACTCGCTCTGATCGCCATGTCGACCGGAACCGTCGCGGAGGGCGTCGCGATCCGAACGTTCGAGCGCGGCGACACCAGCGCCGTGCTCGCCGTATGGCGCGACGCGTTTCCGTCGTACTCGGACACGAGCACGCCGCACCGCGATCCGCAGCGCGCGATCGAGCTCAAGCTCGCGACGCAGCCCGAGCTGTTCTTCGTCGCGATCGCCGGCGAGCGCGTCGTCGGAACCGTGATGGCCGGCTACGACGGCCATCGCGGCTGGCTGTATTCGCTCGCCGTCGAGCCCGGCGCGCGGCGGCTCGGCGTCGGCCGCGCGCTGCTCGCGCATGCGGAGGCGGCGCTCGCCGCGCGCGGCTGCCCGAAAGTGAACCTGCAGGTGCTGCCGGGCAACGACGGCGCGTGCCGGTTCTACGAAGCGCTCGGTTACCGCGCGGAAGAGCGGATCTCGTTCGGCAAGCGGCTCGCGGCGGACTGACGTCGCAAGCGATGGCCGCGCGCCGCCAGCCCGCGCGGCATGCGTCGCCCGCCTTCGGCCGCCGCGCATCGCGCAGCATGGGCCGTCGCTCACGCCGGTTCGCCCGCGCCCCGGTTCGCCCGCGCTGGCCAGCCCCGTTTCGGCCGTTTAGAGCCGATGCGAGCCGCCGCGCATCGGCGCGCCGGCTCGTGCGCGCGCCGCGCCCCCAGCCCACGCGGCGCGCCGCCGCTCGTGTCTCGCTACGAAATCGGCCCCGCGCCCGGCAGCGGATTGCCGAGGCTGTCCGTCGGCACGGCCTGCTGTTCGAACGCCGCGAAGTACGCGGCCCACTGCGCACCGCCGAGATCGACGAGGAGCGCGCCGTCCTGCCACACGTCGTTGTGATCGTTCGCGTCGTCGCCCAGCTGATGCAGGAAATGCGGGCCGGCCGACCCCTGGTTCATGTGCGTGTCGTGAATGCCGTTGCCTTCGACGTACGTGCGCCCGAACACGTACAGATCGAGGTTCTGCCGGTGCGCGGCGTCGACGAGCCGCAGCACCGACGGAATCGGCTCCGGGTGCTCGGTGCCGTCCATCACGTCGCTCATGCGCCACGCGCCCGTTTCGCTCAGGATGTCGCTGCGCACGTAGTCTAGCGCCGGCAGCGCGCTGTCGTTCGTCAGGCCGGTGTAACCTTCCGCGGCTGCGGCGAGCGTCTGCGTGACGGGATGATGAAAATCGTAGACGAGCTTGTACTTGAGCAAGTCGTCCGCGTCGTTGGTGCCGACGTTGATCGCGACGTCCCAATCGCCGCCGGGCAGCGCGAGCGTCAGATGGACGTGATACTGCGTCTCGTTCGCGCGCCCCGCCGCCTTCAGGCCCGCAACCGCTTTGATCTTCGCTTTCACGAAACCGTAATCGAGGCTCATGCGCGTCTCCGTTCGATGGTGGCACGCACATTGTGCCCGAGCTGCGTGTCGGTTTTCGATAGGCCGATCGGCGAGCGCGAAACAGCGCGCTTCGAAGTCGACGCGAAGGCGCGGCATCCGTGCCGCGTGCTTTGTCGATGGCTACGCGCGGCAGTCATCCCGTCGCGCGCAGCGCGGCCGCCGCCATGCGCACGCCGAGCCGGTGCACCGAACCATCCGGATACGAACCCAAAACCAAAAGAAAAAGCCGCCACGGCGAACCGTGACGGCTTTTCGAGCACCGCGCCGCACGCCCCGCGCGCGGCCGGCATCGGTCACGCTTACTCGCCCAGATACGCGGCGCGCACCTTCGGATCGTCGAGCATCTGCTTCGCGTCGCCTTCCATCGTCACCGTGCCCGAATCCATCACGTAGCCGCGGTCGGCCGCCTGCAGCGCGAGGCGCGCGTTCTGCTCGACGAGCAGCACCGTGATGCCTTCTTTCGAGATCGTCCGCACGACTTCGAAGATCTTCTCGACCATGATCGGCGACAGGCCCATCGACGGCTCGTCGAGCAGCAGCAGCTTCGGCTTCGACAGAATCGCGCGCGCCATCGCGAGCATCTGCTGCTCGCCGCCCGACAGCGTGCCCGCGAGCTGCGTCGCCCGCTCCTTCAGGCGCGGAAAGAAGCCGAACATCCGGTCGACGTCCTTCTTGATCCCGTCCTTGTCGTTGCGCAGGTACGCGCCCATCTGCATGTTCTCGACGATCGACATCCGCGCGAAGATCCCGCGGCCTTCCGGCACCATCGCGAGGCCGCGCTTCAGGAGCTCGTGCGGCGGCACGCCCTTGATCGAATGGCCGTCGTACTCGATGTCGCCCGCCGAGTACGGCTTGAGGCCCGTGATCGCCTTCATCGTCGTCGTCTTGCCCGCGCCGTTCGCGCCGATCAGCGTGACGAGCTCGCCCTGGCGGACTTCCATGTCAACGCCCTTGACGGCCTGGATGCCGCCGTAGTTGACCTGCAAGCCCTTGATTTTCAACATTGCCGATGCCATCAGTGCACCCCTGCGCCGAGATATGCCTCAATCACCTTCGGGTTCTTCTGCACGTCATGCGGCAGACCTTCGGCGATCACCTTGCCGTAATCGAGCACCGTCATCCGGTTGCACAGCCCCATCACGAGCTTCACGTCGTGCTCGATCAGGAGAATCGTCCGTCCGTCCGAACGGATCTTGTCGAGCAGACGCGTGAGCTCGACCTTCTCGGTCGCGTTCATCCCGGCCGCCGGCTCGTCGAGCGCGAGCAGCTTCGGATCGGTCGCGAGCGCGCGCGCGATCTCCAGCCGGCGCTGGTGGCCGTACGACAGGTTGCGCGCGGTGTAGTCGGCGTACTGCAGCACGCCGACGTAGTCGAGCAGCTCGATCGCGCGCTCCTTGATCTCGCGCTCTTCCTTGCGCTCCGCGGGCGTCTGGAACACGGCGCCGAGAAGCCCGTGCTTCGTGCGCACGTGGCGCCCGACCATCACGTTCTCGAGCGCGGTCATCCCGCCGAAGAGGCGAATGTTCTGGAACGTGCGCGCGATGCCCGCCTTCGCGACCTGGTGGACCGCGGTCGGCGTGTACGTTTCGCCGTCGAGCCGGAACTCGCCGGAATCGGGCGTGTAGAGCCCCGTGATCACGTTGAAGAACGTGGTCTTGCCCGCGCCGTTCGGGCCGATCAGGCCGTAGATCTGCCCCTCCTTGATCTCGAGGCCGACGTCGGACAGCGCCTGCAGGCCGCCGAAGCGCTTGTTCACGCCTTTGACGGACAGTCGAATTTGTTCGCTCATTACCTTTTCTCCTGTGTCGACCGGCGCTGGCGCCTCAGCGCCCGACGCCGGTCCCACGTCGTTTAGGCGCGCACCGGCTTCTTGCCGCCGCGCTTCGCCAGTTTCGCGATTCGGTCCTCATGCTTCGGCGCGGGCCACAGGCCTTCCGAGCGGTACAGCATGATGATCACCATCGCGAGGCCGTACAGCGCCTGGCGGATCACTTCGGTATCGACGATGTCGTGGCCGAACAGCATGTGCTGCAGCGGGCTCATCGTCGAGCGCAGGAATTCGGGGAACACGGCGAGCAGCACCGCGCCGAGGATCACGCCCGGAATGTGGCCCATGCCGCCCAGCACGACGCACGCGAGCACCACGACCGATTCCCAGAACGTGAACGACTCCGGCGACACGAAACCCTGGAACGCGCCGAACATCGCCCCCGACAGGCCGCCGAACGACGCGCCCATCGCGAACGCGAGCAGTTTCACGTTGCGGGTGTTGATGCCCATCGCCTTCGCGGCGATCTCGTCTTCGCGGATCGCGGCCCATGCGCGGCCGATCCGCGAATGCTGCAGGCGCGTGCAGACCCAGATCACGAGCAGCGCGCAGAGCACGAACAGGTAGTAGTACATGTAGACCGACGGCAGCGAGAAGCCGAAGATCTCGTGCGTCTGCGACAGGTTGAAGCCCGCGACCCTGACGGGATCGATGCCGGTGATCCCCTGCGGCCCGTTCGTCACGTTGACCGGGCGGTCGAGGTTGTTCATGAAGATCCGGACGATTTCGCCGAAGCCGAGCGTGACGATCGCGAGGTAGTCGCCGCGCAGGCGCAGCGTCGGCGCGCCGAGCAGGATGCCGAAGAGCGCCGCGAGCGCCATCGCGATCGGCACGATCAGGAGGAACGGCACGTGCAGGCCGCCCGGCACCAGCTGAGCGATCCAGTCGAAGTGCGACGTCAGGTGCGGCGAGCTCAGGAGTGCCGCGGTGTACGCGCCCACCGCGTAGAACGCGATGTAGCCCAAGTCCAGCAGGCCGGCGAAGCCGACCACCACGTTCAGGCCGAGCGCGAGCATCACGTACAGCATCGCGAAGTCGAGCACGCGCACCCAGTAGTTGCCGCCCGCCGCGCCGATGAGCAGCGGCGCCGCGATCACGAACGCCGCGGTCAGAATGCCGATGGTGGCTGTCTTCGCGGGATGACGCTCCTCGACGAGCGAAGCCGACGATTCGATCGGTTGAATGGATGTCATGTTGTTCTCCTTACGCGCGATCGGCGACACGTTCGCCCAACAGGCCCGACGGCCGGAACACGAGCACGATGATGAGCACGATGAACGCGAACACGTCCTGGTAATTGCTGCCGAACACCCCGCCCGTCAGATTGCCGATGTAGCCGGCGCCCAACTGCTCGATGAGGCCGAGCAGCACGCCGCCCACCATCGCGCCGCCCAGGTTGCCGATCCCGCCCAGCACCGCGGCCGTGAACGCCTTCATGCCGGGGATGAAGCCCATGTAGAAGTGCACGTTGCCGTATTCGGACGCGATCATCACGCCCGCGAGCGCCGCGAGCGCGGAGCCGATCATGAACGTCGCCGAAATCACGAAGTTCGGGTTCACGCCCATCAGGCTCGCCGTGTTCGGGTTCTCGGCGATCGCGCGCATCGCGCGGCCGAGCTTCGTCTTGTGCACGAGGAGCAGCAAACCGGCCATCACGAGGAACGCGACGATGATGATCGTGATCTCGGTCATCGAAATCACCGCGCCCGGATTGTTCTCGCCCGCCTTGATCACGTTGATCGGATCGGTCGGCAGAAGCTGCGGGAACGGCAGCGGATTGCGCGACCAGATCATCATCGCGGCCGTCTGCAGCAGGATCGACACGCCGATCGCGGTGATGAGCGGCGCGAGACGCGGCGCGCGGCGCAGCGGCCGGTACGCGACGCGCTCGATCGTGAAGCCGACGCACGCGCAGACGGCCGCGGCGATCACGAGCCCGATCGTCAGCGTGGCGGCGTGGCCCAGCTCGGGGAAGTGATTCTGCAGCACCGTGATCGCGGAAAGCGCGACCATCGCGCCCACCATCAACACGTCGCCGTGCGCGAAGTTGATGATGCCGAGAATGCCGTACACCATCGTGTAACCCAATGCGATGATGGCGTAGACACTGCCGAGCACCAGTCCGTTGAGGATCTGCTGGACGAAAATATCCATTTAAAGCTCCTTGGCCCGTGCTGCTGGATGAGCGCTCCGCCACGCGGATAAGCGATGGAATCGCGCCATCTCAACGACACTGCGGGTACTAAATCAATACCGGTAAGGTGATGTCGGCCCGGCGCGGACGAAGCGGACTGTGCGACCGCGCGTCTTGCCGGGACGGATACGAAAACGGCACCGCACTGAAGCCTCGGTGCCGTCGCGAGTCCCGTCTGTAGTTCACGACTTGAGGACGGTGTGCTTGGCCTCCTTGAAGTCGTAGAGCGTCCATGCGCCAGCCTTCGCGCCTTCGACGCGACCGCGCACGACACCGGCCATCGCCTCGGGGGCGGGCACCGGCATCGGCTGCGGCACGTCGAAAGCTTCGCTCGGGTTGGCGCGCCTCGTGGTGTCGGCGGTCGCGCGCACTGCGCCGCTTGCGATCGGCGCACGCCGGAACGCCGGCGCCGCGCGAACGGCTGCCGTGCGTCGCGCGACCAGGTCGCCCGGCGCGCCAATGCCGACGGATGCAACGACGTCGGCGCGCGCACGCTTGATCTGAGTCGGCACCGCGACGAAATTCGCCGCAGGACGCCCGGCCCCGACGACGAGGACGTCGCTCGGGGAAGCGGCGGGAGCCGCCGCGGCCTGCGCCGCCGCTCCGCCGTCGCGTCCGTCGGCGGCCGCTGCGAAGAGCGCAACCGCAGCGTCGACGGGCCCGGCGTAAACCAACTCCAGATGCATCGAATAAGGTCTCCAGCGCCTTGCCAAAACCATGTTTCAAAGGCCACCAGGCCTGAAAACGGGCGCATTGTAACTCTATTTATAGGACGACCAATATTCCTGATTCGACAGGGTTTTCCTGCATTGCAACCTTTTTTGAGCACACGATTTCGAATGATATTGCAACTCAGTTGCACCGTATCGGTGCCGAATGGTTGCTCCCGAAGAAAATACGCCCAAAACAAAAGCGCGCCCTAAGGCGCGCTTTTTGCAATCCAACGGCAGTCGAAACCGGCGATCAGGTGGCGGGCGACAGGTTCAAGCCGCGCGGCAGCGGGAACGACACGTTCTCCTCGATGCCGTCGAGCGCCCGCACGTTGGTCACGCCGAGCTCGCGCAAGCGCGCGATCACCGCCTGCGCGAGCACCTCGGGCGCCGACGCGCCCGCCGTCACGCCGATCCGCCGCTTGCCTGCGACCCAGGCCGGATCGATCTGCTCGGGCGCGTCCACCATGTAGGCGGCGACGCCGCGCTTCTCGGCCACCTCGCGCAAGCGGCTCGAATTCGAGCTATTCGGGCTGCCGACGACGATCACGACGTCGCACTGCGGCGCCATGAACTTCACCGCATCCTGACGGTTCTGCGTCGCGTAGCAGATGTCCTGCTTCTTCGGCTCGCGAATCGCGGGGAACTTCGCCTTCAGCGCGCCGATGATCTCGGCCGCGTCGTCGACCGACAGCGTCGTCTGCGTGACGAGCGCGACGCGCTCCGGATCGGGCAGCTCGAGCTTGTGCACGTCCTCGACGCTCTCGACGAGATGCATCCCACGCTCGACCTGGCCCATCGTGCCTTCGACCTCCGGATGCCCCTTGTGGCCGATCATCACGATGTCGACGCCTTCCTGGCGCATCTTCGCGACCTCGACGTGCACTTTCGTGACGAGCGGGCACGTCGCGTCGTAGATGCGCAGCCCGCGCACGGCCGCCTCGTCGCGCACCGCCTTCGACACGCCGTGCGCGCTGAAGATCACCGTGTTGCCGGACGGCACTTCCTCGAGTTCCTCGACGAAAATCGCGCCCTTCTTCTTCAGATCCTCGACGACGTACTTGTTGTGCACGATCTCGTGGCGCACGTAGATCGGCGCGCCGTGCATCGCGATCGCGCGCTCGACGATCTCGATCGCGCGATCGACGCCCGCGCAGAAGCCGCGCGGCTGGGCGAGCAGAATCTCGGCGTCGGCCGCGGCGACCCGTCCGGACAGCGTATCGGTGGTGCTCATGATTACAGAATCCCGATGATTTTCACTTCGAACGTGAGCGCCTGGCCCGCGAGCGGATGATTGAAATCGAAGAGCGCGGACGTCTCGCCGATCTCCTTGAGCACGCCCGCGTAGCGGCCGCCGTCCGGCGCGTTGAACTCGATCAGGTCGCCCGGCGCGAAATCCTCGCCGACCATGCCGTTCTCGCGCAGCGTCGCGAGCGACACGCGCTGGATCATGTCCGGATTGCGCGGCCCGAACGCTTGTTCGGGCGCTAGCCGGAAGGTCGAATGGTGGCCCGCCTTCAGGCCGATCAGAATTTCCTCCAGCGACGGCGCAAGCTGCCCCGCGCCGAGAAGGAGCGTGGCGGGCTTGTCGGAGAAGGTGTTGACGATGTCGGCGCCGTCGGCAAGGGCGAGCCGGTAATGAAGCGTGACGTGCGAACCGGGCTTCACTTCTGCAAGGTCGATGAGGCTCATGTGGTACTCGTTCAATCGGCGCCCGAAAACGGCGGGCTGCGCGGCGCAAAGCCCATATTGTAAGTCACCTCGGCGGCCGAAGCGGAATGCGGACGCGATTCGCCTTGCGAGGACGCAGGATATTGGAGGTCGGCAGCATGCAGTACGAGATTCTCATCGCCCGCGAGGACATCGACGGCAAGCCGGCGCGCGAGCCGCCCGTCGCGCTTCCCGTCGCACCGCCCGTCGCGCCGGCAGGCCCTCCCGCCGCGCCCGCCGCGAGCGTCCCTGCGGCGCGCCGCGGCCGCGACCTGCCGCGCGAGCGCCTGCTCGCGCGCGGGCCCGCCGCGCTGTCCGACTCGGAGCTCGTCGCGCTCCTCCTCGGCTCGGGGCTGCCCGGCCACGACGTGTTCGCGCTCGCGCGCACGCTGCTCGCGCGCTTTGGCTCGCTGCGCGCGCTGCTCGACGCGGCGCCCGACGATTTCAAGGGCCTGCGCGGGATCGGCCCCGCACGCACCGCGATCCTCGTCGCGGTAGTCGAGCTGGCGCGCCGCGCGCTCGCCGAGAGGGCCCGCGAGCGGCCGCTCGTCGATTCGCCGGGCGCGGTCGAGGATTACCTGCGGCTCCTGATCGGCACGCGGCCGCACGAAGTGTTCGTCTGCCTTTTTCTCGACGCGCGGCATCGGCTGCTGCAATCGGAGGAAACCGCGCACGGGTCGCTCACGCGCATGGCCGTCTATCCGCGCGAAATCGTGCGGCGCGCGCTGGCGCTGAATGCGGCGGCGCTCATCGTCGCGCACAATCATCCGTCGGGCGCGGTGCGGCCGAGCGCCGCCGACAGGCGCCTGACGCGCGTGCTGCGCGACGCGCTCGCGCTCGTCGACGTGCAGCTGATCGACCACTTCGTCGTCGGCGCGAGCGACACGTTTTCGTTCGCACAGGCGGGCTGGATCTAGCGCGCCGCCGCTGGCGCGCGCCGCACGCGCCGGGCCCCCGCGCAGCCGGGGCCCGCCGACGCGCGACATCCGCCCGCGAAATTGGGTTTGATTTTCCTGAAGTTTTTCTGTTAGAATCGTCGTCTGTCTTTTTTCCAACCAGTTCTGAAGCCGCTGAAGCGGTCTCGTGGGCTTGGTCGTCAGGCCAACAACCACGGATCGGAGGCGCTTTTCCCGGCACGGCCGAAGTTCACGCGGCCATGCGAGGAAGAGAACCGTCACGGCGATCGAACCCGAATTCAGCGTATTAGGAGTGCTCTCATGGCACGCGTATGCCAAGTAACTGGGAAAGCGCCGATGAGCGGCAACAACGTTTCCCACGCCAACAACAAGACGAAGCGTCGCTTCCTGCCGAATCTGCAAAACCGCCGGTTCTGGGTGGAAAGCGAAAACCGTTGGGTGCGTCTGCGCGTCTCGAACGCCGGCCTGCGCCTGATCGACAAGAACGGCATCGATTCCGTGCTCGCTGATCTGCGCGCACGCGGCGAAGCCTAAGTCCAAGGAGCACGAACATGGCGAAAGGCGCACGCGACAAGATCAAGCTCGAGTCGACCGCTGGCACGGGTCACTTCTATACGACCACGAAGAACAAACGCAACATGCCGGAAAAGATGGAGATCATGAAGTTCGATCCCGTCGCCCGCAAGCACGTGGCGTACAAAGAAACCAAGATCAAGTAATTCTCCGGTTTCAAAGAGCCTGACGATGACGAAAAGCCCCGCAATCGCGGGGCTTTTTGCATTGGCGCGCGCACACCCGCTTCTTCGGCGCGGTATGCTCTGCCCTTTCCGCCCGCATTGCGCATGGCGGAAAAGATAAGACGAAACGCGCAAGAAACGGAGATGCAGATGAATTTCGATGTGGCGATCGTGGGCAGCGGCCTCGCCGGCTTGTCGGTCGCGCTCAATCTCGCGCAAACGCGGCGCGTCGCGCTGATCGCGAAACGCTCGTTGATGGAGGGCGCGAGCGACTACGCGCAAGGCGGCATCGCCGCGGTGCTCGATTCGGCGGACAGCGTCGAGAACCACGTGAACGACACGTTGATCGCGGGCGGCGGCTTGTGCGACGAGGCGGCCACGCGCTACATCGTCGAGCACGGCCGCGAAGCGATCGAATGGCTGATCTCGCAAGGCGTGCCGTTCACGAAGGACGACGCCGCGGAGCTCGGCTTCCATCTGACCCGCGAAGGCGGCCACAGCCATCGCCGCATCATCCACGCGGCCGACGCGACGGGCCACGCGGTGCTCGCGACGCTGTCCGAGCGCGCCCGCGCGCACCCGAACATCACGTTCTTCGAGGATCACCACGCGATCGATCTCATCACGTCCGATCGCCTCGGGCTGCCCGGCCTGCCGGGCCGGCGCTGCGTCGGCCTTTACGCGCTCGACGTGAGCACCGGACAGACGATGACGATCGAGGCGCCGCACACGGTGCTCGCGACGGGCGGCGCCGGCAAAGTCTATCTGTACACGACGAACCCCGACACCGCGACGGGCGACGGCATCGCGATGGCGTGGCGCGCGGGCGCCCGGGTCGCGAACATGGAGTTCATCCAGTTCCATCCGACGTGCCTGTTCCATCCGTACGCGAAGTCGTTCCTCATTTCCGAGGCGGTGCGCGGCGAAGGCGGCCTCCTGAAGCTGCCGGACGGCACCCGCTTCATGCCCGCGCACGATTCGCGCGAGGAACTCGCGCCGCGCGACATCGTCGCGCGCGCGATCGACTTCGAGATCAAGAAGCGCGGAATCGACTGCGTGTATCTCGACATCAGCCACCAGCCCGAAGCGTTCCTGCGCGAGCACTTCCCGACGATCTTCGCGCGTTGCCTCGAGTTCGGCATCGACATCTCGAAGGAGCCGATCCCGGTCGTGCCGGCCGCGCATTACACGTGCGGCGGCGTCGTCACGGACCTGGCCGGACGCACCGACATCGCCGGCCTGTACGCCGTCGGCGAAACGTCCTACACCGGCCTGCACGGCGCGAATCGCCTCGCGAGCAATTCGCTCCTCGAATGCCTCGTGATCGGCCGCGCGACCGCCGACGCGATCGAAAGCGCCGGCTACGATTCGGCGACGCACGGCCCGCTGCCCGCGTGGGACGAGAGTCGCGTCGCCGATGCGGACGAGGAAGTGGTCGTTGCGCACAACTGGGACGAACTGCGCCGCCTGATGTGGAACTACGTCGGCATCGTGCGCACCGACAAGCGCCTCGAGCGCGCTCAGCATCGCCTGAAGCTGTTGCGCGACGAGATCCACGAGTACTACGCGCACTTCCGCGTGAGCCGCGATCTGCTCGAGCTGCGTAATCTCGTCGACGTTGCGTCGCTGATCGTCGACAGCGCGCGGGCGCGCCACGAAAGCCGCGGGCTGCACTACAGCCGCGACTGGCCGCACGCGCTGCCCAAGGCGCTGCCGACCGTGCTCACCCCGCCGCGGCGCGTGCCGAAATAACGGCCCAACGGCCTGCCGCGCGCCACGAAGCGCCTCGAAACCGGCGCGACAAAAAAAGGCCGCCGGCGCGCAATGCGCCGGCAGCCTTTTTCCTCGGCCGAGCCGCACGTCCGGCGAGCCGGACGCGCGCCGCCATCACGTCATTCGACGATGCGCATCGAGTAGTCGGTTGCGCGCACGTCCTTCGTCAGCGCGCCGATCGAGATCCGGTCGACGCCCGTCTCCGCGATCGCGCGCACCGTGTCGAAGTTCACGCCGCCCGACACCTCGAGCACCGCACGGCCTTCGGTAACGCGCACCGCGTCGCGCATCATGTCGAGCGTGAAGTTGTCGAGCAGCACCGACTGCGCGCCGTGCGCGAGCGCCGTGCGCAGTTGATCGAGCGTCTCGACCTCGATCTGCACCGGCACGTCGGCGTTCAGCGCGAACGCCGCGTCGAGCGCCTCGCCGACGCCGCCCGCCGCCGCGATGTGATTCTCCTTGATCAGGATGCCCGCGTAGAGCGCGAGCCGCTGGTTCGCGCCGCCGCCGACGCGCACCGCGTATTTCTGCGCGAGCCGCAGGCCCGGCAGCGTCTTGCGCGTGTCGAGAATGCGCGTGCGCGTATCCGCGATCCGGTCGACGTAGCGGCGCGTCGCGGTCGCGACGCCCGACAGCAGTTGCAGGAAATTGAGCGCGTTGCGCTCGGCCGTCAGCAGCGCGCGCGCGGGGCCGCGCAGTTCGCAGACGATCGAATCCGCCGCCATCCGGTCGCCTTCGCGATACCGCCAGTCGATTTCTATCGACGAATCGACCGCGCGCATCACCGCAACGAACCACGGCACGCCGCACAGCACGGCCTCCTCGCGCACGATCACGCGCGCGCGGCGCGGCGCGCCGTCCGGCACGAGACGCCCGGTCTGATCGCCACTGCCGACGTCCTCGGCGAGCGTGTCGGCCACGTTGCGTGCGATCGCCGCGTCGAATGCGGCGCCGTATTCGCGCGAGATTTCCGCGAAGAGCGGCGACACTGCGTCGTTCGTCATGCCGCCCCCACGTTCGCGAAGAGCGACTGGTCGCGCTGCAGGTCGCCGCTCGCCTGCACGCGCTGCTTGCGTCGCGCGGCGAAATCGAGCATCCGGTCGATCGGCACGCGCGCGCGCTCGGCGATCGCGGCATCGACGAAGATCTCGTTGTGGCCGCGCTCGAGCACCTCGGCCAGGTTCGACAGCGCGTTCATCGCCATCCACGGGCAGTGCGCACAGCTCTTGCACGTTGCGCTGTTACCGGCCGTCGGCGCCTCGATGAAGGTCTTGCCCGGCGCCGCGAGCCGCATCTTGTGCAGAATGCCGAGATCGGTCGCGACGATGAAGCGCTGCGCGTCGAGCTTCACGGCCGCGTCGATCAGCTGCGTCGTCGAACCGACGACGTCCGCGAGCGCGACGACGTTCTCCGGCGATTCGGGATGCACGAGAATCTTCGCGTCCGGATAATCGCGGCGCAGCAGATCGAGCTCGATGCCCTTGAATTCGTCGTGCACGAGGCACGAGCCCTGCCACATCAGCATGTCCGCGCCCGTCTTCTTCTGGATGTAGCCGCCCAGGTGCCGGTCCGGCGCCCAGATGATCTTCTCGCCGCGCGCATGCAGATCGGCGACGATCTCGAGGCCGATCGACGACGTGACCATCCAGTCGGCGCGCGCCTTCACCGCGGCGCTCGTGTTCGCATAGACGACGACCGTGCGGTCCGGATGCGCGTCGCAGAACCGCGAGAATTCGTCGACCGGGCAGCCGAGATCGAGCGAGCACGTCGCGTCGAGGTCGGGCATCAGCACGCGCTTGTCCGGGCTCAGGATCTTCGCGGTTTCGCCCATGAAGCGCACGCCGGCCACGACGAGCGTGCGCGCGTCGTGATCGCGCCCGAAGCGGGCCATCTCGAGCGAATCGGCGACGCAGCCGCCCGTCTCGTCCGCGAGTTCCTGCAGATCCGCGTCGACATAATAGTGCGCGACCAGCACGGCCTTCTCGCGTTCGAGCAACGCCTTGATCCGCGCCTTCAGCGCGTCGCGCTCGCCGGCGGCGAGCGGCTCGGGCACCTTCGCCCACGCCTCGCCTACGCCGCAGGCCGCCCCTGCTGCGAGCGGGCGGTCGTACTCGACGGGTTTGATCGCCGATTGCATCCTCATCTCCTATCGACCGGCGTTATCGCCTCAGCGCTTGTTCCGGTTCTGTGCAAAGCTCAGCCCTGCTGATCGGCCGCCGTCGTCGAACGGCGCGCCCAAAAGAAAAAACCCCGCCAGCGCGGGGTTTGTGACGTCCTGAAATTCTAATCGATTTCGGCGCGAACGACTCAGGCGTAGCGGCGCAGGCGCGTCGCGAACTCTTGCAGCGCCTTGATGCCGCTTTGCTCGGCGCGATGGCACCAGTCCTGCAGCTGCGCGAGCAGCTGTTCGCGCGACGCGTTCGAACGCTCCCAGATCGCGGCAAGTTCCGTGCGCAACTCGAAGAACGTATGCAGCTTCTGGCTGTTCGCGAAGATCTCCGGCAGCATCCGCTTCTGCGGCTCGTCGAGGCCCGCCTCTTCCTTGTGGAACCACTTGCGCGCGCCGCGCATCAGCTGATACTTCTCGCGTGCGCCGAGCTCCTTCAGGTGCACGAGCTCCTGCTTGTACGCGCGCTTGAGCGTCTTCGCGTAACGCGCCATCACTTCGTAGCGGTTCGACAGCACGGCCTGCAGCGTTTCCTGGTCGAGCACCGTCTTGCGCGCGGCGAGGCGCGGCGTCGGCGCGATCTTCTTCACCTTCGCGAGCCCGAACGCCGACATGATGCGGATGTACATCCAGCCGATGTCGAACTCGTACCACTTGTTCGACAGCTTCGCCGACGTGGCGAACGTATGGTGGTTGTTGTGCAGTTCCTCGCCGCCGATCACGATGCCCCACGGGAACAGGTTCGTGCTCGCGTCGGCCGCGTTGAAGTTGCGATAGCCCCAGAAGTGGCCGAGGCCGTTGACGACGCCCGCCGCCCAGAACGGAATCCACACCATCTGGACCGCCCACACGGTGAGGCCGACCAAACCGAACAGCGCGACGTCGATCACCATCATCAGGCTCACGCCGAGAATCGGGTACTTCGAGTAGAGATTGCGCTCGAGCCAATCGTTCGGCGTGCCGTGGCCGTACTTGCGCATCGTCTCCTCGTTCTTCGCTTCCGCGCGATACAGCTCGGCGCCTTCGAGCAGCACCTTCCAGATGCCGCGCGTCTGCGGGCTGTGCGGATCCTCCTCGGTCTCGCACTTCGCGTGGTGCTTGCGGTGGATCGCCGCCCACTGGCCCGTCAGCATGCCCGTCGTCATCCACAGCCACAGGCGGAAGAAGTGGCTCATGATCGGATGCAGGTCGAGCGCGCGGTGCGCCTGGCAGCGGTGCAGATAGACGGTCACGCCGACGATCGTCACGTGCGTGACGGCGAGCGTGAACAGCACGATCTGCCACCACGAGAAACGCAGAAGCCCGTTGGAAAAGAAATCGAGCAGGGAATTCAACAAGGCAGTTACCTGTGAAAGTAAGGACGCCGGCTCAAATGATCCGCGTCAAGAAAATGAAAGCATACCGCGTGATAGGACGGAATTTTACTGCATCCGTTCCAAGTCTTTGTAAAAAATGAATATTTTTTGCGGCGCCGCAATACGTGCGCGGGCGTTTTCGGGCTGCGCGGGGCGCGTCGGCGCCCCGCGCGGCTACGCGTCCTGCCGCGGCCGATCGGCCGCGAAGCCTTCCGCGCCGGCCGCGGGCGCGATTCCGTCCGGCAGCCCGATCACGCGCACCTCCCGTTGCGGGAACGGGATCGAGATCCCGTGTGCGACAAAAAGCCGCCAGATGTTCCGGTTCACCATCGAGCGCACGCTCGCCGTTCCCTTCGCCGAGTCGGCGATCCAGAAGCCGAGCTCGAGATCGATGCCGTCCGCGCCGAAGCCGACGAGATAAGGCGTCGGCGCCGGCTCCTCGAGCACGCGGTCGATGCCCTTCGCCGCGTCGGCGAGAAGCGACATCGCGTGCTCGACGTCCGACGTGTATGCGATCTGGACCGCGACCTTCGCGTAACCGCGCGTCAGGTACGACGACTGGTTCTGCACGACGTCGGTGATGAGCTTCTCGTTCGGGATCAGCGTCTCGTTGCCGTCGAGGCCGCGCACGACCGTGTAGCGCGTGCGGATCTGCGTGACGACGCCCTGCAGGCCGCCCACGTTGATCGCGTCGCCGAGCCTGAGCGACCGGTCGAGCAGGATGATGAAGCCCGACACGTAGTTGCTCGCGATCTTCTGCAGGCCGAAGCCGAGCCCGACGCCGAGCGCGCCGCCGAACACGCCGAGCACCGTCACGTCGATCCCGACGAGCGACAGGCCGATCAGCACCGCCGCGAAGATGAGCAGCGCGCGCCCGACGCGCGCGAGCACGACGCGCAGGTTCGCGTCGAGCGAGCGCGCGCGCATCAGCCGCTCTTCGAGCACCGAGCCGAGCCACATCGCGACGACGAGCGTCACGCAAACCCACAGCGCGCCCGACACCACGGACAACAGCGTGAGGCGCGCGTTCGCGACGCGGAACTGGACGCTGTCGAGCCAGACGAGCACGTCGTGCTGGATGCCGAGCACCGTGAGCGCCATCGCGATCCACACGACGATCGACGCGATCTTCTCGACGATCGACAGCCACGCGTGCGTGTGGCCGTCGCGAGCGAACACGCGGCGCGCGACGAAGAACAGGATGTAGATGAGACCGATGCCGAACAGCGGCACGAGCGCGAGCTGCAGCAGCGACGTCGGCATCAGCTCGTCGAACGCCGTCTCCGCGAGCCACATGAACGCGCCCCCGACGAGCGGAAACAGCGCGCGGTTCAGGCTGAGCGCGCCCGGCCCGGGCGAGCGGCCGGCCGAGCGGCGGCGCGCGTCGATCCGCCCGCGCACATAGCGCGCGACGAGCCACGCGAGCGCGAGCGAGCCAAGAAACGCGGCCGCCTGCCAGATCATCGCAGGCTGGCCGAAGTCGTGCGCGACGGCGGCGAGCCGCCGCGTCAGGTGATTCGTGACCATGCGCGAGCCCGCCCGTTACTGCGCGCGCCGCTCGAGGACCGCGGCGAAGAAGCCGTCGGTCGCGTGGCGGTGCGGCCAGAGCGACAGGTAGTCGCCCGTGTCGAGCGAAATCCGCTGCTCGGCGAGCACGCGGCTCGCCGGCACGAGCGCGAACGCCGGATGCGCGGCGAGAAACTCGGCCACGATCGTCTCGTTCTCCGCCTCGAGCACGCTGCAGGTCGCGTAGACGAGCCGGCCGCCCTTCTTCACGAGGCGCGCGGCGCTCGCGAGAATCGACGCCTGCTTCGGCGCGAGCTCGGCGATCGTCTCGCGCGACTGGCGCCACTTGAGGTCGGGATTGCGGCGCAGCGTGCCGAGGCCGCTGCACGGCGCGTCGACGAGCACGCGGTCGATCTTGCCCGCGAGCCGCTTGATCTTCGCGTCGTGCTCGCTGTCGATGAGCACCGGGTTCACGTTCGACAGGCCGCTCCTCGCGAGGCGCGGCTTGAGCTTCGCGAGGCGCTTCTCGGACACGTCGAACGCGTACAGGCGGCCCGTCGAGCGCATCATCGCGCCGAGCGCGAGCGTCTTGCCGCCCGCGCCCGCGCAGAAATCGACGACCATCTCGCCGCGCCGCGGCGCGACGAGCGAGCACAGCAACTGGCTGCCCTCGTCCTGCACTTCGATCTGTCCCTCTTCGAACAGCTTGAGCTTCGTGAGCGCCGGCTTGCCGACGACGCGCACGCCGAACGGCGCGAACGGCGTCGCGCCCGCGTCGATCCCGGCCGCGCGCAGGCCGTCGATCACCTGGTCGCGCGTCGCCTTCTGCACGTTCGCGCGCAGATCGAGCGGCGCCGGATAGTTGACGGCGGCCGCGAACTGCGCGAGCTCGTCGGCGCCCATGCGCTCGGCAAGCGCCTGATGAATCCAATCCGGCAGGTTCGTGCGCACGCGCAGCGGCAGGCTCGCCGGATCGATCTTCGCGACGTGGTCGAGCCACGCCCATTCGGCGGCCGACACGAACGGCTTGAGCGCCGAGCGGCCGGCCGTCTGCATCAGCCCGAGCAGCGCGAGCCGCCGCGCCGGCGCGCCCGTGCCGCTCTCGGCGAGGTGCGCGTACTCCATCTTCCGCCGCAGCACCGCGAACACCGCCTCGGCGATCACGCCGCGCTCGGCGTGGCCGAGCTTCGGATGCGCGCGGAAGAAACGGCTCGTCGTGACGTCGGCCGGGCCGGCGAATTTCAGGACTTCGGCGAGAAGCGCCTCGGTCTGGCCAATCAGGAATCCGTGCAGCTTCATACGCCCTCGCTCGTCGACATGTCGATTGCATCCGCGAACAGCCAGCGCGCCTCGTCCGGCGCGACGACGGCGCGCCCCGCTTCGAGGCGCAGCTTCCCTTCGACGAACCAGCGCACCGCGCGCGGATACAGCGCGTGCTCGGCCGCGAGCACGCGCGCGGCGAGCGCGGCGGCGTCGTCGCCCGCGACGACGGGCACGGCCGCCTGCGCGACGATCGCGCCGCTGTCGAGCTCCGGAATCACGAAGTGGACGGAGGCGCCGTGCAGCGCGACGCCCGCGTCGAGCGCCTGCTGGTGCGTATGGATGCCCTTGAAGCTCGGCAGCAGCGACGGATGGATGTTCAGCATCCGGCCCTCGTATTGGGCGACGAAGGCCGGGGTCAGAATGCGCATGAAGCCGGCGAGCACGACGAGATCGGGGCCGAAGCGGTCGATCTCGGCGGCGAGCGCCGCATCGAAGCTGTCGCGGCTGTCGAACGCGCGGTGATCGACGACGGCCGTCGCGATGCCGTGCGACGCCGCGAATTCGAGGCCCGCGGCGCCCGGCCGGTTGGAAATGACGGCGGCAACCTCGGCAGGCCAGCCCTCGCGCGCGCAAGCGCGTACGATGGCCTCCATGTTGCTGCCGCGGCCGGAAATCAGGATGACGAGTTTTTTCATCCGCGGATTTTACCATTCGGCCCTGCCGTTTCCGGCATCCTGAGCCGCCTGGCCGCCCGAACGTTTATAATCTTTTGCTTTGCGGCATCCGGCCGCTCTTCCCCCACGCTGCCACCGCTATCGTGAAAGTTTTCCGCGGCCTGCCCAACGCCGAAAGCCGCGCCCCGTGCGCGTTGACGATCGGCAACTTCGACGGTGTCCATCGCGGCCACCAGGCCCTGCTCGCGCGCGTGCGCGCGGCGGCGGACGCGCGCGGGCTGCCCGTGTGCGTGATGACGTTCGAGCCGCACCCGCGCGAATTCTTCAATCCGGCCAGCGCGCCGCCGCGGATCGCGATGCTGCGCGACAAGCTCGAGGCGCTGCGCGAGCACGGCGTCGAGCGCGTGGTCGTCGAGCATTTCAATCACACGTTCGCGAGCCAGTCGCCCGAGGCGTTCGTCGAGCGCACGCTCGTCCACGGGCTGCACACGCGCTGGATCATGGTCGGCGACGACTTCTGCTACGGCGCGAAGCGCGCGGGCAATTTCGCGTCGCTGAAGGCGGCGGGCGAGCGCTTCGGCTTCGAGGTCGAGCAGATGGAAACGCTCGCCGACGCCGACGGCGCGCGGATCTCGAGCTCCGGCGTGCGCGCCGCGCTCGCGGCGGGCGATCTCGACGCGGCCGCGCGCGCGCTCGGCCACGGTTACGCGATCAGCGGCCACGTCACGCACGGCCTGAAGCTCGGCCGCGACCTCGGCTTCCCGACGCTGAACCTGCCGATCGCGCACAAGCGCCCAGCGCTGTCGGGCATCTTCGTCGTCCAGGTGCACGGCATTGGGCCCGAGCCGCTGCCGGGCGTCGCGAGCCTAGGCGTGCGGCCGACCATCGACGATTCCGGCCGCGTGCTGCTCGAAGTGCACCTGCTCGACTGGCACGGCGACGCATATGGCAAGCTCGTTCGCGTCGAGTTCCTGAAGAAGCTGCGCGACGAAGCGAAATTCGTCGACCTCGAGACACTCGCGCGCGCGATCGCGCAGGACGTCGTCGACACGCGCGCGTACTTCGCCGAACACGGCCGCGCGCCGGGCAGCCGCGCGACCGGCTTCGCGACGTCCGCCACCGACCGAATTAGCTGATCGACGCCGCGCCCGCACCGGGCGCCCCCGTCCGCCGCGCCGCCCGAAGCCGGCGCCGCGCCTCACCGATTTCACGACGCACGAGCGTCCCCAAGATTTCACAGCGATCCCGACATGAGCAACAAGAAAGCCGATTCGAAACCGCAGGCCAAGTATCCGGTCAACCTGCTCGACACGCCGTTCCCGATGCGTGGCGACCTCCCGAAGCGCGAGCCGCAATGGGTGAAGGACTGGGAGGCGCGCGGCGTCTACGACAAGATCCGCGCGGCGAGCGAGGGCCGCCCGAAATTCATCCTGCACGACGGCCCGCCGTACGCGAACGGCGACATCCACCTCGGCCACGCGGTCAACAAGATCCTGAAGGACATGGTCGTGAAGTCGCGCAACATGGCGGGCTTCGACGCGCCGTACGTGCCCGGCTGGGACTGCCACGGCATGCCGATCGAGATCCAGATCGAGAAGCAGTTCGGCAAGTCGCTGCCCGCCGCCGAGGTGATGGAGAAGGCGCGCGCGTACGCGACCGAGCAGATCGAGAAGCAGAAGGCGGGCTTCAAGCGTCTCGGCGTCCTCGGCGAATGGGGCAATCCGTACAAGACGATGAACTTCCTGAACGAGGCGGAGGAAATCCGCGCGCTCGGCAAGATCATCGAGAAGGGCTACGTGTACCGCGGCCTGAAGCCCGTGAACTGGTGCTTCGACTGCGGCTCGGCGCTCGCCGAGGCGGAAGTCGAATACAAGGACCGCACCGATCCGACGATCGACGTGCTGTTCGCGTTCGCGGAGCCCGAGAAGACCGCGCGCGCGTTCGGCCTGGCCGCGCTGCCGCGCGCCGACGGCGGGATCGTGATCTGGACCACGACGCCGTGGACCATTCCCGCGAACCAGGCGCTCAACCTGCATCCGGAGATCGCCTACGCGCTCGTCGACACCGAACGCGGCCTGCTCATCCTCGCCGAGGAACGCGTCGAGGCGTGCATGAAGGACTTCGGCCTGACGGGCAACGTGATCGCGACGGCGCGCGGCGACAAGCTCGCGAACCTGCGCTTTCACCACCCGCTCGCCGCCGCGCATCCGGGCTACAAGCGCACGTCGCCCGTCTATCTCGGCGACTACGTGACGACCGACACCGGCACGGGCATCGTCCACTCGTCGCCCGCATACGGCGTCGAGGATTTCACGTCGTGCAAGGCGCACGGCATGACCGATTCGGACATCATCAACCCGGTGATGGGCGACGGCCGCTACATCGAATCGCTGCCGCTGTTCGGCGGCCTCACGATCTGGGACGCGAATCCGAAGATCGTCGACGCGCTGAAGGCGGCCGGCTCGCTCCTGCGCAACGAGCACTACTCGCACAGCTACATGCACTGCTGGCGACACAAGACGCCGATCATCTATCGCGCGACGTCGCAGTGGTTCGCCGGCATGGACACGCAGCCGGCCGACGGCGGCAAGACGCTGCGCGAGACCGCGCTCGACGCGGTCGACGCGACCGCGTTCTACCCGTCGTGGGGCAAGCAGCGCCTGCACAGCATGATCGAGAACCGCCCGGACTGGACGCTGTCGCGCCAGCGTCAATGGGGCGTGCCGATGGCGTTCTTCGTCCACAAGGAAACGGGCGAGCTGCATCCGCGCACGCTCGAGCTGCTGGAGGAAGTCGCCAAGCGCGTCGAGCAGGCGGGCATCGAGGCATGGCAGACGCTCGACGCGCGCGAGTTGATCGGCGACGACGCGAACCTCTACGAGAAGAACCGCGACACGCTCGACGTCTGGTTCGACTCCGGCACGACGCACTGGCACGTGCTGCGCGGCTCGCACAGGGATCAACTGCAGTTCCCGGCCGATCTCTACCTCGAAGGCTCGGACCAGCACCGCGGCTGGTTCCATTCGTCGCTGTTGACCGCGTCGATGCTCGACGGCCGCGCGCCGTACAAGGGCCTGCTCACGCACGGCTTCACCGTCGACGGCGAAGGCCGCAAGATGAGCAAGTCGCTCGGCAACGGCATCGATCCGCACGAAGTCGCGAACCGCCTCGGCGCGGAAATCATCCGCCTGTGGATCGCGTCGACCGACTATTCGGGCGAGCTCGCGATCTCCGAGGAGATTCTGAAGCGCGTGACGGAAGGCTATCGCCGGGTTCGCAACACGCTGCGCTTTCTGCTCGCGAACCTGTCGGATTTCGATTTCGCGAAGGACGCGCTGCCCGCGAGCGAATGGCTCGAGATCGACCGCTACGCGGTCGCGTTCGCCGCGCGGTTGCAGACCGAGCTGCTCGCGCACTACGAGAAGTACGAGTTCCACCCGGTCGTCGCGAAGCTGCAGACGTTCTGCTCCGAAGATCTCGGCGGCTTCTATCTCGACGTGCTGAAGGACCGCCTGTACACGAGCGCGCCGGCTTCGAACGCGCGCCGCTCCGCGCAAACGGCGCTCTACCACGTGACGCAGGGCCTGCTGCGCGTGCTCGCGCCGTTCCTGTCGTTTACGGCCGAGGAAGCGTGGCGCGTGTTCCAGCCGCAAAGCGACACGATCTTCACCGAGACCTACTACGCGTATCCGGAAATCGCGAACGCCGACGCGCTCGTCGCGAAGTGGTCGCTGCTGCGCGACGTGCGCGGCAACGTGACGAAGGCGCTCGAGGAAGCGCGCACCGCGAACCGCATCGGCTCGTCGCTGCAGGCGCAAGTCGAGGTGCGCGCGTCGGGCGCGCGCTACGACGCGCTCGCGAGCCTCGGCGACGATCTGAAGTTCGTGCTGATCACGTCGGCGGCGACGGTCGCGAAGGTCGACGCGGAAAGCGAGGAAGGCGTCGACGTCGCGACGTCGACGTACCAGAAGTGCGAGCGCTGCTGGCACTACCGCGAGGACGTCGGCGCGCACGCCGATCATCCGACGCTTTGCGGCCGCTGCTTCTCCAACCTGTTCGAAAACGGCGAAACCCGGAGCGCTGCGTAAATGGCGAAGACCCTGTCGAAATCCTCGGGCGGCGCGCTCGCGCCGTGGCTCGGCATCTCGCTCATCGTGATCCTGTTCGATCAGTTGACGAAGATCGCCGTGCTGAAAACGTTCGCGTACGGCGCGATGCACCAGATCACGCCGTTCTTCAACCTGACGCTGATCTACAACCGCGGCGCGGCGTTCGGCTTTCTCGCGACCGCCGGCGGCTGGCAGCGCTGGGCGTTCACGGCGCTCGGCGTAGGCGCGACGCTCGTGATCTGCTATCTGCTCAAGCGCCACGGGCATCAGCGCCTCTTCAGCCTGTCGCTCGCGCTGATTCTCGGCGGCGCGCTCGGCAACGTGATCGACCGTCTGATCTACGGTCACGTGATCGACTTCCTCGATTTCCACGTCGGCGCGTGGCACTGGCCCGCGTTCAATCTCGCCGACTCCGCGATCACGGTGGGCGCGGTGCTCCTCATCTACGACGAGCTGCGTCGCGTGCGCGGCGCGCTCTGAGCGCATACACTTCGCGCAGGGGCCGGCGCTCGCCGGCCCCACGTGCTTTCGGAGGCCTCAGTTGGCACACGCAGAACTCGCAGGAAAACATCTCGTCCTCGGCCTGACGGGCGGCATCGCCTGCTACAAGATCGCCGAGCTCACGCGCCTTCTGACGAAGGCGGGCGCGACCGTGCAGGTCGTGATGACCGACGCCGCGACGCAGTTCATCACCCCCGTCACGATGCAGGCGCTGTCCGGCCGCCCCGTCTACACGAGCCAGTGGGACGCGCGGATGCCGAACAACATGGCGCACATCGATCTGTCGCGCGAAGCCGACGCGATCGTGATCGCGCCCGCGTCGACCGATTTCCTCGCGAAGCTCGCGCACGGCTTCGCCGACGATCTGCTGTCGACGCTGTGCATCGCGCGCGACTGCCCGCTCCTCGTCGTGCCCGCGATGAACCGCCAGATGTGGCAGAACCCGGCGACGCAGCGCAACGTCGCGCAATTGCGCCACGACGGCGTCGCGGTGCTCGGCCCCGATTCGGGCGCGCAGGCGTGCGGCGAAGTCGGCGACGGACGGATGCTCGAGCCCGAGGCGATCTACGAGGCGATCGTGTCGCACTTCCAGTCGAAGGTGCTCGCGCACCGCCGCGTGCTGATCACGGCCGGCCCGACGTTCGAGCCGCTCGATCCGGTGCGGGGCCTCACGAACCGCTCGAGCGGCAAGATGGGCTTCGCGATCGCGCGCGCCGCGCAGCAAGCGGGCGCCGACGTGCATCTCGTCGCGGGCCCCGTCCATCTGCCCACGCCGTGGGGCGTGTACCGCGAGGACGTGCAGACCGCGCAGCAGATGTACGACGCGGTGATGAACGCGGTGCCGGACGCCGACGTGTTCGTCGCGGTCGCCGCGGTCGCCGACTGGCGCGCCGCGCAGCCGGCCGAGCACAAGATCAAGAAGACCGCCGACCACAAGATGCCGGCGCTCACGTTCGTCGAGAACCCGGACATCCTCGCGACCGTCGCGGCGCTGCCCGATGCGCCCTACTGCGTCGGCTTCGCGGCGGAGAGCGGCGATCTCGACGTGCACGGCGAAGAAAAGCGCGTGCGCAAGAACGTGCCGCTCCTGATCGGCAATCTCGGGCCGCTCACGTTCGGCCTCGACGACAACGAAGTCGTGCTGTTCGAAGCCGGCGGCACGACGCGCCTGCCGCGCGCCGACAAGATGACGCTCGCGCATGCGCTCGTCGCCGAGATCGCGAAGCGGCTGCCCGATACAAGCCTCATCTGACGCATCGCCGCGGCCGTGCTCTCTCTCTCAACCTCCGTCACCGATTTTCGCCGCATGAAACTCGACCTGAAGATTCTCGACGCGCGCATGCGCGATTACCTGCCGAAATACGCGACGACGGGCAGCGCGGGCCTCGACCTGCGCGCCTGCCTCGACGCGCCCGTCACGCTGAAACCGGGCGACACGGCGCTCGTGCCGACGGGCCTCGCGATCCACCTCGCCGATCCGGGCCATGCGGCGCTGATCCTGCCGCGCTCGGGCCTCGGCCACAAGCACGGGATCGTGCTCGGCAACCTCGTCGGCCTCATCGATTCCGACTATCAGGGCGAACTGATGATCTCGACGTGGAACCGCGGCCAAACCGAGTTCGTGCTGAATCCGTTCGAGCGCCTCGCGCAACTCGTGATCGTGCCGGTCGTGCAGGCGACGTTCAACCTCGTCGACGATTTCGCGCAAAGCGAGCGCGGCGCGGGCGGCTTCGGCAGTACCGGCCGCGGCTGAAGCCGCAACGACAAAACGCGTGCGGGGGCGTTGCCGCCCCCGCACGCGCTTGCTTCCCGCCATTTACTCCACTGCCGCTTGAGCGCCGCTCACTCCTCGAGCGCCGGCGCTTTCCAGCCAAGCTGCGACTGCCGCACGCCTGTCGCCTCCTTCGCCTGCTTCGCTTCGGCGAACACCGCATAGACGACCAGCGCGATCAGCACGCCCGCGAGAATCGCCGACGAGCCGACTGTGCCGAACCCGAGGCCGCCCTTCGCGACGGGCTTCGTCAGCAGATCGCCGACCGTCGCGCCGAACGGACGCGTCAGCACGAACGCCGCCCAGAACAGGAACACCTTCGATACGTTCGTGAAATACGCGGCGAGCACGATCACCGCGAGCAGGCCGCCGATCAGGAACGCGCCGCCCGCGAAACCGAGGCCCGAGCTGTCGGCGAGAAAATCGCCGAGCGCCGTGCCGAGCGTGTTCGAGAACAGGATCGCGATCCAGTAGAGCAACTCGACCTTGCGCGTGCGGATCTCGGTGACGGCGAGCGATTCGCCCTGCAGCCGCCACACCGCGAAGATCGTCAGCAGGATCGCGATCAGAATGCCGGAGCCGGCCGCATAACCGAGGCCGAGCGTGCGGTCCATGAAGTCGGACATCGTCGTGCCGGCCGTGCTCGTCGCGACGATCACCGCCCAGTAGATCGCGGGGCGGTAGCGCGTCGTCGCGAGTTGCGCGGCGAGCGTGACGATGAAGAACGAGAACAGGATCAGCGAACTATACGCATAGCCGACGTTGAGCGTCATCGACAGCAAATCGCCGCCGGTTTCGCCGAGCGTCGTCGCGCAGATCTTCATCACCCAGAACGCGAGCGTGATCGCAGGGAGTTTGTTCATGCGAGCCTCTCGAAGGAATTCGAAACAGATCAATCGCCGCGATGCGGCACGAGACTCGAATGCTAAGGAACGTTCGCTTAAGAGAGCGTTAACCCGTATACGCGGTGCGCGAACATCCGTCTGACGGGCGCGCGCACGCCGCACGCGCTCGTCACTGCCGTCTGCGCAGGATTCCGTCGGGATTCACGCCTGGGATGAAACAATCTCGCGCGGTCACGACGAGGTAATCGCCGAGGCGCCGTACATCGAGATCGCACATGCCGTCCGACGCCTGCATCCGCGACAGCGTCGCTTCGGCGTCCGACACGCGCCGCATCCGCATCAGCATCTCGACGCGCGGCTGCGCGCCGCCCGCGCCCGCGAACGAATAGCTGACGCGATCGCCGTGCGCGATCAGCCGGCGCGCGCCCGCGCTGCTGCGCCAGTGGCCGTCCCACGCGGACTGGCGCACCGGCGTCCTCACCTGCCGCAAATGCGAGCGCACGAGCCAGCCGGACGTCGCGACGCCCGAGTCGTCGATGTACGTCGCGTGCACCATTGCGCCGAGCCACATGTCACCGTTCGGCGATTCGCTGACGATCACCTCACCGCCTTTCGGCACGGAGCGGCCGCTGTTCCTGAAGTGAAACGACACGCCCTCGGCGTCCGACTCGCGCGTGAAGAACGGGGCCTTCGGCGCCTGCACGCTCGCCAGCCACGGCGTCGTGTCGAGGAGCGGCACCGCCGCGTTGCTCGACGACGCGCGCAACGCCGATGCAAACGCGACGCCCAGCGGCTGGACGAGCGAGACACTCACGAGCGTCCCCAGCGCGACGCGCTTTGCCGCACGCGCGAACGCGGCGGCCGCCGCGCGACCGGCATCGCTTGCTTCGCCCGTCTTCCCTTTCGTCGGCATGTCGTCTCTCGCCAGAAGTGCAACGCGGCAAGCGCCGCCGCCACGCCGCCACGCCGCCACGCCACCATGACGCCGCGCCGCCGTATCCCGGTCCCGGCGTCGCGCTATTGCGCCGTCCGTGCGCTTCGCGTCGCGTCAGCGAGCGTGCCGCGCACGGTAATGCAGCCGATACGCGAGCGTCAGCAGCGCGACGAACGCAATGCCGATCATCATCGTCATTCTGAACTCCCGCGTAAATGCCGTCGTCACGAGCACCGCGCCGACGAGCGCCGCGCCGAGCAGGCTGCCCACCGGATGCAGCCGCATCCGGAACGCGGGCGCCGGGCCCCGGTAACGCGCGCGAAAGTACAGGTGCGTGACGAAGATCATCAGCCACGTGAACAACGCGCCGAACATCGCGATCGCCATCAGCAGCGTGAACGCGGTGTCCGGATACAGCGCGACCAGCACGGCCGCGACCGCGACGCCGCTCGACGACACCACGAGCGCCGCGAGCGGCACGCCGTTCGCGCCGACGCGCCCGAACATCGCCGGCGCAAGCCGCGCGCGCGACAGGCTGAACATCATCCGCGTCGTCACGTAGAGCTGGCTGTTCATCGCGGAGAGCGCGGCGACGAGCACGACGAAGTTGATGACGCCCGCCGCATACGGCACGTTCGTCGCGGCCATCACCTTGACGAACGGGCTCTCGTCGGTGCCCGCCTGCGTCCACGGCACGATCGCGAGCATCAGCGCGAGCGTGAGCAGATAGAACAGCACGAGGCGGAACACCGTCGAACGGAACGCCTGCGACACCGCGCGCTGCGGATCGCGCGCTTCGCCCGCCGCGATCGCGACGGTTTCGATGCTCATATAGCTGAAGATCGCGACGATCACCGCGACCCACGCGCCCGAGAAGCCTTTCGGGAAGAAGCCGCCGTGCGCCGAGTAATTTGCGAAGCCGATGCCGGACGAAGCGGGCGCGGTCGCGACGTAGTACGCGCCGAGCGCGATGAACGCGACGATCGCAGCGATCTTCAGCAGCGAGAACACGTATTCGACGACGCCGTAGAGCGTGACGCTCGTCATGTTCACCGCGACCAGCGCGGCGGAAAACCCGATGACCCAATACCAGCCGGGCACGCCGGGATACCAATACTTCATGAAGACGGCGATCGCGCTCACCTCGGTGCCGACCGCGAACACGACGGCCGACCAGTACGCGTAGCGGACGAGAAACCCCGCGAGCGGGCCGACGTAATGCTCCGCATATGCGCCGAACGAACCTGACGTCGGATGCGCGACCGTCATTTCCGCGAGCGCGCCCATCAGCAGCAGCGCGATCAGCGCGCCGATCGCATACGACACCAGCACGCCCGGCCCCGCGAGCCCGATTGCGAAGCCGCTGCCCAGAAAGAGCCCTGTCCCGATCGCGCCCCCGATTGCGATCATCGCCATCTGCCCCGACGAAAGCCCGCGCCGCAGGCCCTTTTCGCGCTCGACGATCGAGTCGAACGTTCGTTGTTGTTGTGTCAAACCAAACTCCTGCTTTCGTGCTTTTTTCCTGCCGCAAATAAAACGAAACGGCGCGGGAAACATCCCGCGCCGTTTGTTCGAAGCGTTCGGACGAGCGGTTATTCGACTTCGATCGCCTCTTCGTTCGGCTTGCTGGGCGGCGTCGCCGTCTTGTCGAACGACAACTGCACCTTGTCGTTCTCGTCGACGTCCACCGTCACGTGGCCGCCGTTGACGAGCTTGCCGAACAGCAGCTCGTCGGCGAGCGCGCGCCGGATCGTGTCCTGGATCAGCCGCTGCATCGGCCGCGCGCCCATCAGCGGATCGAAGCCGTGCTTCGCGAGATGCTTGCGCAGCAAGTCGGTGAAGAGCGCGTCGACCTTCTTCTCGTGCAACTGCTCCTCGAGCTGGATCAGGAACTTGTCGACCACCCGCATGATGATTTCCTCATCGAGCGAACGGAAGCTGATCGTCGCGTCGAGCCGGTTGCGGAACTCGGGCGTGAACAGGCGCTTGATGTCCGCCATCTCGTCGCCGACTTCGCGACGCGTCGTGAAGCCGATCGTCGCCTTCTGCATCGACTCCGCGCCCGCGTTCGTCGTCATGATGATGATGACGTTGCGGAAATCCGCCTTGCGGCCGTTGTTGTCGGTCAGCGTACCGTGATCCATCACCTGCAGCAGCACGTTGAAGATGTCCGGATGCGCCTTCTCGATCTCGTCGAGCAGCAGCACGCAGTGCGGCTTCTTCGTGACGGCCTCGGTGAGCAGCCCGCCCTGGTCGAACCCGACGTAGCCCGGCGGCGCGCCGATCAAGCGGCTCACCGCGTGGCGCTCCATGTATTCCGACATGTCGAAGCGAATCAGCTCGATACCGAGCGTGAACGCGAGCTGCCGCGCCACCTCGGTCTTGCCGACGCCCGTCGGGCCGGAGAACAGGAACGCGCCGATCGGCTTGTCGAGCTTGCCGAGGCCCGCGCGCGCCATCTTGATCGCGGCCGCGAGCGCGTCGATCGCCGGGTCCTGGCCGAACACGACGCTCTTCAGATCGCGATCGAGCGTCTGCAGCTTGCTGCGGTCGTCCTGCGACACGCTCTGCGGCGGGACGCGCGCGATCTTCGAGATGATTTCCTCGATCTCGCTCTTGCCGATCGTCTTCTTCTGCTTCGACTTCGGCAGCACGCGCTGCGCGGCGCCCGCTTCGTCGATCACGTCGATCGCCTTGTCGGGCAGATGACGGTCGGTGATGAAGCGCGCCGACAGTTCGGCCGCGGCCGACAGCGCGCCCGACGAATACTTGACGCCGTGATGCTCCTCGAAGCGCGACTTCAGGCCGCGCAGGATCGCGACCGTCTGCTCGACGGTCGGCTCGGTCACGTCGACCTTCTGGAAGCGCCGCGACAGCGCCGCATCCTTTTCGAAGATGCCGCGATATTCGGTGAACGTCGTCGCTCCAATGCACTTGAGCGTGCCCGACGACAGCGCCGGCTTCAGCAGGTTCGACGCGTCGAGCGTGCCGCCCGACGCGGCGCCCGCGCCGATCAGCGTATGGATCTCGTCGATGAAGAGGATCGCGTGCGGACGCTCCTTGAGCTCCTTCAGCACCGTCTTCAGACGCTGCTCGAAATCACCGCGGTACTTCGTGCCCGCGAGGAGCGCGCCCATGTCGAGCGAATACACCTGCGCGTTCGCGAGGATGTCCGGCACCTCGCCGCGCGTGATCCGATATGCGAGGCCCTCGGCGATCGCCGTCTTGCCGACGCCCGCCTCGCCGACGAGGAGCGGATTGTTCTTGCGGCGGCGGCAGAGCACCTGCACGACGCGCTCGACTTCGGATTCGCGCCCGATGAGCGGATCGATGCGGCCGTCCTTCGCCATCTGGTTCAGGTTCTGCGTGAACTGCGCAAGCGGCGTTTCCTTCTGCGTGCTCGCGTCCTCGCCCTCCGCGTTCGCGTCGGCGGGCTTCGCGGATTCGCTGCTGCTCGTCTTCGCGATGCCGTGCGAAATGAAGTTCACGACGTCGAGGCGCGTCACGCCCTGCTGCTGCAGATAGTAGACCGCGTGAGAATCCTTCTCGCCGAAGATCGCGACCAGCACGTTCGCGCCCGTGACTTCCTTCTTGCCGTTCGACGTCGACTGCACGTGCATGATCGCGCGCTGGATCACGCGCTGAAAGCCGAGCGTCGGCTGCGTGTCGACGTCGTCGGTGCCGGGAACGGTCGGCGTGTTGTCGTGGATGAAATTGCGCAGGTTCTGACGCAGATCCTCGATGTTCGCCGCACACGCGCGCAACACCTCGGCTGCCGTCGGATTATCCAGCAGGGCCAACAACAGATGCTCGACCGTAATGAACTCATGCCGCGCCTGGCGCGCTTCCATGAACGCCATGTGCAGGCTGACTTCCAATTCCTGGGCAATCATGCTTCCTCCATCACGCACTGCAGCGGATGCCCGGCCTGCCGCGCATGGGTAACGACTTGCTCGACTTTGGTCGACGCGATGTCTCGCGTATAGACCCCACAAACCCCCCGCCCTTCGCGATGCACCTTCAGCATAATCTGTGTGGCCGTTTCGCGATCTTTCTTGAAATACTCCTGCACGATCATCACGACGAATTCCATTGGCGTGAAGTCGTCGTTCAGGAGCACCACCTTGTACATCGAAGGTGGCTTGAGCTTCTGTTCCTTGCGTTCCAGGACGGTGCTGTCCTGCTTGTCCGGGATAATCGCCATACACCCATTCTAAACAACTCGGACAGGCCCGCAATCCTGTCATTAACCGACTGACCAGCCGGCGCCCTCCCCGGCTCCCCGCGTGCGGCAGCGTCCCTCTCATATCGAACGGGAGCCGGCTGCGGTGCCGGCTCCCGTTCGATATGCAAGCATGCGGCATGCCGCCCGCGCACCATGCATGGATCGAGTATCCCACAACGCGGACGACCTCGACCGCGCGTCACTCGAGCCTGGTATATGCGACGATTATGCGACTTTTCAAGCCGCCTCGCTCGCTCCGATGCTGCAAAGCAAAGCCGGATAAACCCTGAAAATGGGTTCTTTACAACGTCCCCGTATACGTCTAAAAATTCTCTTGACACTCTAATAAAGAGCGCCAACAATCAAGCTGGCACTTTTTTCAATTTGTCTTTACGACTATTGGAAGAGGCCGAGGTGAGCTTGTGAGGGGGGAACGGCTGCGTTTGCCGGTCGTTTAGCTTTTCGAGCGTGCTCGTTGTAAGTAGCGACTGTGTGACAGGGGAAGTAGGTATGGCAACTGGTATTGTCAAATGGTTCAATGACGCGAAGGGCTTCGGCTTCATCACGCCCGACGAAGGCGGCGAAGATCTGTTTGCACATTTCTCGGCGATCAACATGCAGGGCTTCAAGACCCTGAAGGAAGGCCAAAAGGTCAGCTTCGAGGTAGTGCAAGGCCCGAAGGGCAAGCAAGCGTCGAACATCCAAGCAGCTTGAGGGCCGTCTGGATCAAAATAGAAAACCCGGCTTCCAGCCGGGTTTTTTTTCGTCCGCCCGCGGCGCGCTCGAGCGCCACGACGAACCGAATATGCGCTCGATGACCGAACTCGGTCGCCGCGCATTTCAAACGACTTTCAGCACGCCCATCATCCCGAGATCCTCATGCTCGAGAATATGGCAGTGGAACATCCGCTCGCCGCGCTCGAACTGCGCCGTGAGAATCCGCACGCGCTCGCCCTGCCGAACGTTCACCGTGTCGCGCCACGCGCGATAGGGCTCCGGCGTCTTGTTTCCGTCGATCTCGCGCTCGACGACCTGGAACTGCGTGCCGTGCAGATGAAACGGATGATCCATGTCGGTTTCGTTACGAATCGTCCACAATTCGACGTCGCCGCGCCGGCTCGTCAATGTCGCGCGGTGCGGCTCGAACGTCGCGCCGTTGATCATGAAGCGCATGCCGGCCGGTCGGCCGTGCGCGGGCGAGCGCATCATCGCGTTCATGTCCATCTGCTCGCCGAACGACACGTCCTTGCGCGCGACCGGCTCGCCGAGCGAGGGCACCGCGCGCAAATGCGCGGGCAGCGCACGCGGCGCGCCGGGCTCGAACGCGACGTCGGCGAGCGGCAGCGCGGGATCGGGCGGCAGGCTGCCGTGCGCGGCATCCGACATCGACATCTTGCCGCGGTCGTACTCGAGCGCCGTCAGCACTGCGCGCGACGCGCGATCGCCCGCGCGCACGACGAGCTCGGCGCGCTCGCCGGGCGCGAGCAGCAGCGACGTCACGTCGCGCGGCGCGTCGAAGAGGCCGCCGTCGGTGCCGATGTGCGCGAACGATCGGCCGTCGTCGAACCCGATGCGCAGATAGCGCGCGCTGCACGCGTTCCATACGCGCCAGCGCTCGTCGCCGGCGAGCGAAATGCGCGGCCGTCGCGCACCGTTGACGAGCACGAACTGGCCTTGGCGGCCGTTCATCCAGTCCATCATGTCGTTCGGCGCAATCGTTCCGTCGTGTGCAAGCTTCAGATCGGAGATGAACAGATGCCGCTCGGGCCAGCCGGCGAGCGGATCGTCGGCCGCGCGCACGACGAACGGCCCCGCGAGCCCGCGAAACACCTGCTCGGCCGTCGCCATGTGCGGATGCGGGTGGTACCAGTACGTGCCCGCGCTCCCCTTCGGCAGCGTGAAGCGATAGACGCGCGTCGTGCCCGGCGCGACGAGATCGGACGGATTGCCATCCTGGTCGGGCGGCACGGGCAGCCCGTGCCAGTGAATCGTCGACGGCTGCGGCAGCCGGTTGACGAAGCGAAGCTCGACCGCGTCGCCTTCGCGCACGTCGATGAGCGGGCCGACCACCGGCCCCTGCACGCCCGCGCCGAATTGCCAGAACGTCGTCGGCGCGGCGCCCGGCAACAGCGTGCGCGCGACGGGCTGCGCGACGAGCGTCGCGCGGAACACGCCGGGCTCGCGGCTCTCGTTCGCGAGCACGCGCAACGCGGCAAGCGGCGCGCCGGCAGGCAGCGCGTCGGCGGCCGCGAGCGCCTGCGCCGCCGGCTTCGCGCGCGGTGCGCGGGCGGGCGCGGGCGACATGCCCGGCATGTCGTCCATGCCTTCCATGCCGCCCATGTCGTGCATCTCGCCGCCGGCCGCAAGTGCGCCGCGCGCGAAGAGCGACGCGACGGCCGCGGCCAGCGCGCTGGAAAGAAAATGTCTGCGCAACATCGATCGACTCCTGTGTCGCCGAAACGGAAATTCCGACGATACACCAGTCGGCGCGCGCATGGTGCGGCGCTTACGTGCGTTGCGCGCGAGCGCCGCGCCAAAACGAAACACCCCGGCGGGCACACGGCCCGCCGGGGTGTCGTTCGACATCGGCCAAGCCGACGCGCTTACTGCATGTTTTCGATCAGCACCTGACCGAAGCCCGAGCACGACACTTGCGTCGCGCCTTCCATCAGGCGTGCGAAGTCGTACGTGACGCGCTTTTGATGGATCGACTTCTCCATCGCGGCGATGATGACGTCGGCCGCCTCGGTCCAGCCGAGGTGGCGCAGCATCATTTCGGCCGACAGGATTTCCGAACCCGGGTTCACGTAGTCCTTGCCCGCGTACTTCGGCGCCGTGCCGTGCGTCGCTTCGAACATCGCCACCGAATCCGACAGGTTCGCGCCCGGCGCGATGCCGATGCCGCCGACTTGCGCGGCAAGCGCGTCGGAGACGTAGTCGCCGTTCAGGTTCAGCGTGGCGATCACGTCGTACTCGGCCGGACGCAGCAGGATCTGCTGCAGGAACGCGTCGGCGATCGAATCCTTGATCACGATCTCGTTGCCCGTCTTCGGGTTCTTGAACTTCATCCACGGGCCGCCGTCGATCAGCTCGGCGCCGAATTCCTTCTGCGCGAGCGCGTAGCCGTAGTCACGGAACGCGCCTTCCGTGAACTTCATGATGTTGCCCTTGTGGACGAGCGTGACCGACTTGCGATCGTTGTCGATCGCGTACTGGATCGCCTTGCGCACGAGACGCTCGGTGCCTTCCTTCGACACGGGCTTGATGCCGATGCCCGACGTTTCCGGGAAGCGGATCTTCTTCACGCCCATCTCTTCCTGCAGGAACTTGATGACCTTCTTCGCCTGCTCGGATTCCGCCGCCCACTCGATGCCGGCGTAGATGTCTTCCGAGTTCTCGCGGAAGATGACCATGTTGGTCTTCTCCGGCTCGCGCACCGGCGAAGGCACGCCCTTGAAGTACTGGATCGGGCGCAGGCAGACGTACAGGTCGAGCTCCTGGCGCAGCGCGACGTTCAGCGAGCGGATGCCGCCGCCGACCGGAGTCGTGAGCGGGCCCTTGATCGACACGACGTACTCCTTGAGCACCTGCAACGTCTCTTCCGGCAGCCACACGTCCGGACCGTAGACCTTCGTCGCCTTCTCGCCGGCGTAGATCTCCATCCAGTGGATCTTCTTCTTGCCGCCGTACGCCTTCTCGACCGCCGCGTCGACGACCTTGATCATCACCGGCGTGATGTCGAAGCCCGTGCCGTCGCCCTCGATGTAAGGGATGATCGGCTGATCGGAAACGTTGAGCGAGAAATCCTTGTTGACGGTGATCTTGTCACCGCCTTCCGGAACCTTGATGTGCTGATACGGCATGATCGACTCCAGTGATATGGCTGGGCTGGTGGGTATCTGGTTGTGCGCGGTCGGGCGCGCGCGGCGCCGGCCCTGCGTCCGCAAAGGCGAGCCGCTATTCTAGCGCTCTCGCGGCGGAAGGCGGCGCGAAACTGGTACGCGGGACCCGCGCAAGTCTTATATAAGACAAAAGACTTGCCGTTCCGTATTATGCATTAAGATTCCGCCATTTGCCATAGAACGCGGCCCGCGTCGCGCCGCCCGTCCCCTCGCGAGCCTTGCCCCATGCGCCTCATCGCCCTCAACAAACCGTTCGGCACGATCTGCCAGTTCTCTCCGCACGAAACCCGCGCGTCGCTCGGCGACTGGGTGAAGACGCCCGGCGTCTACCCGGCGGGCCGCCTCGACGCCGACAGCGAAGGGCTCCTTCTGCTCACCGACGACGGCGCGCTGCAGGCGAAGATCGCCGAGCCGCGCCACAAGCTCGTCAAACGCTACTGGGCGCAGGTCGAGGGCGCGCCGGACGCGGCCGCGATCGCGGCGCTGGAGCGCGGCGTCGATCTCGGCGACTACGTGACCCGCCCGTGCCGCGCGCGTTTCGTCGCGCCGCCCGACGCGCTCTGGCCGCGCACCCCGCCGATCCGCTTTCGCGCCGCGATCCCGACGACCTGGATCGAGCTCGAGATCGCCGAGGGCAAGAACCGCCAGGTGCGGCGAATGACCGCGGCGGTCGGCTTTCCGACGCTGCGCCTCATCCGAGTCGGCATCGGCGCGCTCGACGTGTTCGCGCTCGGCCTCGCGCCCGGCGAAACCCGCGAGTTGCCGCCCCGCGCGCCCTGGGAGCGCGCAAAGCGGCCTGGATGACAATGCGGTGACACGTTTCGCCGCGCGTCAACCGACTTCGAACCCGACGCGTTAAACGACGCAGATGCCACTCCCAGCTATCCGGCATTGGCGACCGAACCGCGGTCCCGTCGCTCGAGCGACACCTGCGCGAACCGGCCGCCTGCAGCGCGAAGAGATTTTTCTCGATGCGTCTGTCAACCGAAAGGTGGATGGCACGTTAGACGACATGACTCCTATGCCGGGTCATTTGGTTAATTAACTAAAGCTGAGGAACACAACATGAACAAACTGATCGCCGCTCTGGTCGCTGGTCTCTTCGCAACGGCTGCTTTCGCGCAAGCTTCGGCTCCGGCCGCTGCTTCGGCTCCGGCTGAGAAGGCTGAAGCTGCTTCGGCTCCGGCTAAGAAGGCCCACAAGAAGCACGCACACAAGAAGCACGCGAAGAAGGCGAAGGAAGCCAGCGCTGCTGAAGCCCCGGCTGCTGCTTCGAACTAAGTAAGCAAGTTGTAAGACGCAGTCAAGAACAAGTCTTTGCCGTTCTTACGGCGTTGCAAGGCAGATCCCCGCGAGGCGATCTGCCTTTTTCTTTTTGTCTCCGTTCCCCCGCCTCGCACCGTGCACGTGATCTGCGCGCGACGCCGCGCTTCGCGTACCATGCGGGTCTCGAATTCCCGATAGGAGCCCAAGCCGTGCGATTTTCCCCGCGCTCTTCGCTCGCCCGATTCGTGCGAGCCGCCGCCTTCCCGATCGCGCTCGCGCTCGCCGCGGGCGGCATGCACGCCGCGGCCGCGCAGACCGCGCAGTTGCCGCCCGGCGCGAAGCAGCCGAGCGAATTCCCGCGCGTGAAGCTGCGCGCCGGCATGTACGTGATCGACGCGGCCGTGGCGGCGAACGACGCCGATCGCGAGCAGGGCCTCATGTACCGCTCGCAGCTCGCGCCGAACGAAGGGATGCTGTTCGTGTTCAACGAGAACGCCGTGCATTGCTTCTGGATGAAGAACACGCTGATCCCGCTGTCGATCGCGTTCATCCGCGCGGACGGCACGATCACCGACATCGACGAGATGAAGGCCGAGACGACCGACAACCATTGCCCGCGCAACAACGGCGTCTACGCGCTGGAGATGAGCCGCGGCTGGTTCGCCGCGAAGGGCATCAAGCAGGGGATGAAGATCGACGGGCTGCCGCAGCCGCAGTGACGCCCGACGCGGGCGACGCGCGCCGCCCGCCTCCGCCCGTGCCACGACAGAAAGCCGGCCGCGCGCCGGCTTTTTCGCGCGCGCCGTTTTCGTGCACGGACGAGGCGCTCAAGCGTTCGCCGACGCGCGGGACTTGATTGCCGATGCATCGCCCGCATCTGCAAAAGCCCCGAGCAAGCGCTATGCTTTAAGTCTCGCAAGAGCGACGGCGCCGGCCGCACCGGCCGGGCCGTTTCCGTCCAGAACCATTAGGAGGTTCACGTGCCCCGCAAAACCCCCATCGAGCGCTATCGCAACATCGGTATCAGCGCTCACATCGACGCCGGCAAAACCACGACGACCGAGCGCATCCTCTTCTATACCGGCGTGAGCCACAAGATCGGCGAGGTTCACGACGGGGCGGCCACGATGGACTGGATGGAGCAGGAGCAGGAGCGCGGCATCACGATCACGTCCGCGGCGACGACGGCGTTCTGGAAAGGCATGGCCGGCAATTATCCCGAGCATCGGATCAACATCATCGACACGCCGGGCCACGTCGACTTCACGATCGAAGTCGAGCGCTCGATGCGCGTGCTCGACGGCGCGTGCATGGTCTACGACTCGGTGGGCGGCGTGCAGCCGCAGTCCGAAACCGTCTGGCGCCAGGCGAACAAGTACAAGGTGCCGCGCATCGCGTTCGTCAACAAGATGGACCGCGTCGGCGCGGACTTCTTCCGCGTGCAGCGGCAGATCGGCGAGCGCCTGAAAGGCGTCGCCGTGCCGATCCAGATTCCGATCGGCGCGGAAGAGCATTTCCAGGGCGTCGTCGATCTCGTGAAGATGAAGGCGATCGTCTGGGACGACGAAAGCCAGGGCGTGAAGTTCACGTACGAAGAGATCCCCGAGAACCTGCGCGCGAGCGCCGAGGAATGGCGCGAGAAGATGGTCGAGGCGGCCGCCGAGGCGAGCGAGGCGCTGCTCGAGAAATATCTGACCGACCATCACTCGCTCACGGAAGACGAAATCAAGGCCGCGCTGCGCCAGCGCACGATCGCCAACGAGATCGTGCCGATGCTCTGCGGCAGCGCGTTCAAGAACAAGGGCGTGCAGGCGATGCTCGACGCGGTGATCGACTATCTGCCGTCGCCCGCCGACGTGCCCGCGATCCTCGGCCACGATCTCGACGACCACGAAGCGGAGCGTCATCCGAGCGACGACGAGCCGTTCTCCGCGCTCGCGTTCAAGATCATGACTGATCCGTTCGTCGGCCAGTTGATCTTCTTTCGCGTGTACTCGGGCGTCGTCGAATCGGGCGACACGGTGCTGAACCCGACGAAGGACAAGAAGGAACGGCTCGGCCGAATCCTGCAGATGCACGCGAACGAGCGCAAGGAAATCAAGGAAGTGCGCGCGGGCGACATCGCGGCGGCGGTCGGCCTGAAGGAAGCGACGACCGGCGACACGCTGTGCGATCCGGGCAAGCCGATCATCCTCGAGAAGATGGAGTTCCCCGAGCCGGTGATCTCGCAGGCGGTCGAGCCGAAGACCAAGGCCGACCAGGAAAAGATGGGCCTCGCGCTCAATCGCCTCGCGCAGGAAGACCCGTCGTTCCGCGTGCAGACCGACGAGGAATCCGGCCAGACGATCATCTCCGGGATGGGCGAGCTGCATCTCGAAATCATCGTCGACCGGATGAAGCGCGAGTTCGGCGTGGAAGCCACGGTCGGCAAGCCGCAGGTCGCGTATCGCGAGACGGTGCGCACCGTCGCCGAGGATGTCGAGGGCAAGTTCGTCAAGCAGTCGGGCGGCCGCGGCCAGTACGGTCACGCGGTGATCAAGCTCGAGCCGAACCCCGGCAAGGGCTATGAATTCCTCGACGAGATCAAGGGCGGCGTGATTCCGCGCGAGTTCATTCCGGCGGTCAACAAGGGCATCGAGGAGACGCTGAAGAGCGGCGTGCTCGCGGGCTATCCGGTCGTCGACGTGAAGGTGCACCTGACGTTCGGCTCGTACCACGACGTCGACTCGAACGAAAACGCGTTCCGCATGGCCGGCTCGATGGCGTTCAAGGAAGCGATGCGCCGCGCGAAGCCGGTGCTGCTCGAGCCGATGATGGCCGTCGAGGTGGAGACGCCCGAGGACTTCATGGGCAACGTGATGGGCGACCTGTCGAGCCGGCGCGGCATCGTGCAGGGCATGGAGGACATCGCGGGCGGCGGCGGCAAGCTCGTGCGCGCCGAGGTGCCGCTCGCCGAGATGTTCGGCTACTCGACGTCGCTGCGCTCCGCCACGCAGGGCCGCGCGACCTACACGATGGAGTTCAAGCACTACGCGGAGACGCCGGCGAACGTGTCGGAAGCGGTCATCAACGCGAAGCAGGTCCGCCGCGGCTGAGCGGCCGGCTTGCGAGGCCGTGCGGCGGCGGCATCGCGCCGCGCGGCCCATGAAACGAAAGCCCGTCCGGAAACGGACGGGCTTTTTTTTCGGCACGCGCCGCCCGGGCATCGACGAGGCCACGGCGGAGCGTTCACGCCGCCCGCCTCGCGACGAGGCGTCGTCTCCCCGCCACGCTCGGCGCGGCGCTGACCGCGGTCGCGCTGCGTGACCGCTTCGACACCTTTCAACACGTTTTGCGATATAGGCGGCGCAAGCGCACCGCGCACGATATCCGTAACGTTCCCGCTCGGGCTGGCAGGCCTGAACCGCGCGATCCCGCAGAATCGCGCGGCGGCATAACCCCGCCGCACGCCGGACGCTGCGGACTCGGCCGGCACGCATGCGCATCCGCGGGCTTCTTCGCCCGCTTCTTCGCGCGCTTGGCGCGCCCGCGGCTCCGGTTCGTTTCGACTAGCCGGAACAGGTATCCGGCCGCCGTGCCGGCCGGCTCGGTTTCAATTCTGTAACCAAACCCGCCTCCTTGCGATCGACGCCACACCGGCGAGCCAGGACCTGCCGCTCTTCCGGATTCCGCCGTTTCCCGCGCGGTTCATGGCCCCAATGACGCCGATCGGCTCGACGGACGACGTGCCGATGAGCCGCGCGCGCGGCCGGGAGACGGGCGATCCGCAGCGCGAGCATCTTCACGACGCGAGCACAATGGCCGTGCCCTCGACGCGCGCATGCGCGATCGGCGGCATCCAGGCGGCCTCCCTGCTCGCCCACACGCTCTCGCCGCCGGGCGCGGAGCGCAACCCGCTCGACGCGATCGGCGAGAGGGTCGGCGCGATCGGATGGGGGATCGCCGCGCTGTTCCTGGCCTGCCGGATCGCATCGATCCTGCGCCGCCGCTCGCGGCGCGCGGCCGACGCGTCCACGCGCGGACCTTCCTCCCGACGTTTCATTTCGGAAACAAAACCGCTTCTCCGATGTTTCAGCGCCGCGTTCGCGAAGCGCCCACGCCTTGCTCGATGGGCGTGAGCGGCCGATGGCACGGTTATCGCAGTGAGGGGCGCGCACGGCGGGCCCGCGTGCCGATCGACGCGGCCGGCTGGTCTCGCACCAGTCCGGACGAGATCGGCCACTGAAACGACAACGCATCTTCCGGCCCCCGGGCAACACACGCATAAAACCGCGCGGCAACACGGACCGCGCGCTTCGGGAGACCCATGATGCACAAGACGAAACAGCCGTACCGCGCGGCGGGCCGATGCTATCGCGCGACCTTGCTGGCGGCGGCCGCATTCGCGTACTGCTGCGGCTCGTATGCGCTCGCGCAAGAAATCATGCCCGCGGGGCCGAGCGCCGCGCAGTCACGCGACGACGCGCCGCTTTCCGCACCGTTGCCGGTTGCGCAAAACGCGACGCAGGCCGGCGCGCCGGATGTGTCCGCCAATGCGGACGTCGCGATGCCGCCCGCGGAACTGGCGTCGCCCTGTTCCGCCGATCCGGCAGCGTGCGAATCCGTGCTTCATCTCGCCAACGGCGCGGGGGGCAACGGCGAGCACGGAGTCGGAACCGGCGGCAGCCCGGGCAATGGCCGTGGAAGCGGCGGCAATGGAAACAACGGGGATGGCGCCGTCGGGCCGGCGGGCATCGGGGGCGGCACGACGACAGGTTCGACCTCCGGCGGCACGACCGGCACGGGCCGCGGCAGCGGTAACTCCGCGGGCAACGCATCGGGCATCGGCAACGCCGGCGGCGGACATTCGGGTGGTGGTACGTCGGGTGGTGGTGCTGCGGGTGGCGGCACTTCGGGCGGCGGCACCTCGAACGGCGGTGCTTCGGGCGGCGGTGCTTCGGGCGGCGGCACCTCGAACGGCGGCACTTCGGGTGGCGGCGCTTCGGGTGGCGGCACTTCAAGCGGCGGCACGTCGGGCAGCGGCACCTCGAACGGCGGTGCTTCGGGCGGCGGCACTTCGGGTAGCGGCACTTCGAGTGGCGGCACTTCGAGTGGCGGTACTTCAAGCGGCGGCGCGTCGGGCAGCGGCACCTCGAACGGCGGTGCTTCGGGCGGCGGCACTTCGAGTGGCAGTACTTCGGGTGGAGGCACTTCGAGCGGCGGCACGTCGAGCAGTGGCCATGGTGGACACAGCGGCGGTAGCGGCGGCGACAGCGGTGGGGGTCACGGCAACGGCGGCGGAAATAGCGGTGGCAGTCAAGGTAGCGGCGGCAATGGCGGTGGCAACGGTAGTGGCGGCGCTAGCAACGGTGGTGGTCACGGTAACGGCGGAAGCAACGGCAATGGCAGTGGTGGTGCCGGCAATGGTGGCAATGGCGGCACCGGTAACGGTGGCGGCAATGGCGGCAGCAACGGCGGCCATGGCAACGGTGGCAGCAGTGCCGGTGGTAACGGCAACGGCGGCAGCAACGGCAATGGCGGCACCGGTAACGGTGGCGGCAATGGCGGCAGCAACGGCGGTCACGGCAACGGTGGCAGCAATGCCGGTGGTAACGGCAACGGCGGCAGCAACGGC
>NZ_JPWT01000052.1:0-94232 GCF_000773065.1 Burkholderia sp. ABCPW 111
GTTGATCAGCGCGCGGCTCGCGCGCTGGACGAACCTCGTCGATCTGTACCGCGCGCTGGGCGGCGGCTGGATCGAGCGCGCGGGCGACACGCCGCGCCCAGCGGATGCGCCCGTCGACTACGGACATGCGGCGGCGCCCGCGGCGGCGATGGCGGTAGCGATTTTGTCCACCAAAAATTAGTTGAGCACGCAACCAATTAAGAGACGGCGATACGAATCGAACAATGACCGGCGATACCGTAATCGGTACGGATGCACAATCGGCGAAGCTTTTGCACAATCGGACGCAGCAGCCAATCAAGAGCTCGCCTAGAACCCGAGAGACAGCAACAAAACGGAAATCGATTCACCCAGCAGACATAACAACAAAGCAACAAGACTTCCGTGTTCTTCGCGATGCGTATCTCAATGTTGAATAACCTTGAGGCACAGCATGAATGATCGTCGTATCCCCCCAACGCTGAGCGCGTCCGTCCGTACGCGCGTCAACGTACCCATCCGTCCGCGCACCGACCAGCAGCGGTACGAGGCCGAGATGGTGACGTTCCAGGGCCTTTGCGACAGCGCCGAGCATCTCGCGCTCGTCTTCGGGCCGCTCACCGACGCGCCGCTCGTGCGCGTGCATTCCGAGTGCCTGACGGGCGACGTGTTCGGCTCCGCGCGCTGCGATTGCGGCGAGCAGCTCGACGAGTCGGTCGCGATGTTCGGCCGCGAAGGCGGCATCCTGCTCTATCTGCGTCAGGAAGGCCGCGGCATCGGGCTGTACAACAAGCTCGACGCATACCGCCTGCAGATCTCGCAAGGGCTCGACACGTTCGCCGCGAACCGCGCGCTGAACTTCCCCGACGACCTGCGCGATTTCCGCGTCGCCGCGCAGATGCTTCAGGCGCTCGGCGTCAGCGAGATCTCGCTCGTCACCAACAACCCGGACAAGATTTCGCAGATCGAGAAGCACGGCATCCAGATCAAGCGCGTGCGGCAGACGGGCGTGTTCGTCAACCACACGAACCAGGGCTACCTGCGCGCGAAGATCGATCACCACCGTCACGCCATCAACCTCAGCCAGGAACTGCAATGATCACTCACCGCGCACCGATCAGCGGGATTGCCGCGCACCGCGACCAATACGTTCTGACTGCCGGTTACGACAACCAGGTCATCCTGTGGGACGCGAAGACCCAGCGTCCGCTCGCCCGCGCGATGCACGACCATCTCGCGAACCAGGGCGCGTTCTCGCCAGACGGCGCGTACGTCGTCACGTCGTCGTCCGATTACAGCGCGCGCCTTTGGACCGTGCCCGATCTGCGGCTCGTCGCCGTGTTCGCCGACCAGGAAGACGACGTCGAGATGAGCGCGTTCCATCCGGACAAGCCGCTCGTCGCGACCGCGTCGCGCGATCATCGCGTGCGGGTCTACGACTTCAGCGGCAAGCTGCTGAACACGTTCGGCGGCCACGCCGCCGACGTGATCTCCGTCGAATGGATGCGCGGCACCGACGAGATCGTGTCGTCGAGCGACGACGGCACGATCAAGCGCTGGTCGCTCGCGAAGAACGGCCTCGTCGCCGACATCGATCTCGACGGCATCGAAACCGACACGATCGCGATCGCCGCCGACGGCCGCATTTTCGCGGGCAACGACGAGGGCGAAATCATCTCGATCGGCGTCGACGGCGCGCGCGCGACGATCGACGCGCACGACGCGGGCGTGAAGCGGCTCGTGCTCGACGGCGACCGGGGCCTGCTCGTGTCGCTGTCGTACGACCGCACGATGCGGCTCTGGAGGATCGGCGCGTCCGGCCAGCCGGAAGCACTCGGCGGCGCGGCGCTGCCGCCCGAGGTGTGGCCGCGCTCGTGCTCGTTCGAAGGCGACGAGCACATCGTGTTCTCGACGTTCCATTCGAGCTATCGCCGCTACAACTGGAAGACCGAGCACTGGGACGCGGCCGAACTGCCGCCGACGCACGGCGTGAACGCGGTGGAGCCCGTCGACGGCCATCTGTGGACGATCGGCGATGCGGGCATCGTGCGTGTCGACCAGCGCGAGCATGCGCGCACGGGCAGCCTGTGCAATTTCCTCACGCCGGCGGGCGAGCTGATCCTGACGGGCGGCCAGCTCGGCAAGGTATTCGACGCGCGCAGCGGCCGCGAGCTGCACCAGCACCGTTCGCCGCTGAACTGCGGCGCGTCGTTCGAGCGCGACGGCATCGCGCACGCGGTGATCGGCGCGTACACGGGCGAAGGCATCGTGCTGCGGATCGACGGCACGAAGGCGACGCACGCCGCCGACCTGCCGCTGCACGCGAACGCGGTCAAGGGCATCGCGGTTTCGGGCGATCAGATTTTCTCGGTCGCGGCCGATGCGTCGGCGACCTGGTATAGCGCATCGACGCTCGAGCCGGTGTTCGAGCTCAAGCGCGCGCACGACAAGATCGCGAACGGCTGCGCGGGCCTCGGCGGCGGCTACTTCGCGTCGGTGAGCCGGGACCTGAAATTGCGGATCTGGTCGCCCGACCATCACGCAGACGTGATCGCGACGCCGCACACGCACTCGATCAAGTGCGTCGCGGCGAGCGCCGACGGCCGCCACGTCGCGACGGGCAGCTACAACGGCCGCGTCGCCGTCTACGACCGGATCGAGAAGCGCTGGGCGCTCGACGTGCGCGTGACGACCGCGGGCGTGTCGTCGCTCTCCTACGACCCGGCCGCGCGCGCGTTCCTCGCGAGCTCGTACGACGGCAACGTCTATCGCATCCCGCTGGAGCGCGCATGAGCGCCGCCGAACCGCACTACATCGACGCGCAGCGCACCATCGCGCCCGTCGACGGGCCGCTCGCCGCGCCGCGCGAGTACGCGGCGGTGCTGCGCTCGGATTTCGTGTCGAGCTACCACGACGGGCGCGACGTCTGGACCGACGAGGCCGCGATGCGCCCGGCGAGCGCGATCCTGCACGAGCATCTCGGCCGCCCGGCGGACATTCTCGACGCGGGCGCGGGCCGCGGCCGGGACACCGCGTACTTTCTCGAGCACGGGCACCAGGTGACGGCGGTCGATCTCGTCGAGCCGCCGGAGTGGGCGCAACTCGCGCAGCGCTGGGGCGAGCGCGTGCGTTTCGTGACGCGCGCCGTGTCCGAATTCGAAGGCGCGGCGCTCTTCGACGGCGCGCTCGACAACGGCTGCCTGCACCATCAGCATCCTGACGCGTACGGCGCGTACCTCGCGCGCGTTCATGCGCTGCTGCGCCCCGAAGGGCTTTTCACGATCTCGGTGTTCGAGTCCGACGGCCCGGGGCGGCTGTACGCAAACCAGGCGCAGCGCCTCTACCGCGAGTTCACCGAGCCCGAGCTCGTCGAACTGCTGGCCGCCGCGCATTTCACGCCCGTCAGCAGCCACCGCGTGCCGCGGCCGAAGGCCGGCCTGCACTACCTGGTGCTGACGGTTCGCAAAACCCGAACCGACTGACGCGAGTTGATGCCTATGACGCTCAAGCTGGCCGACAACCCGAACTATCTCAGCGACCGCGCGGCGATGGCGCTGCCGGAGAACCTGTTCGTCGCGCGTACGAGCGCGACCGTGTTTTCGACGCATCTCGACCTGCTGCGCGCCGCGCCCGAGCAGTGGAGCGCGATCGCGCAGGACCCGGACGCGCCGTTCGAGCGGCGCTACGCGGCGGGCACGCTGCTCGGATTCGCGGGCGACGCGCGAATCCGCCCGCTCGATCCGGCGATGTGCGACGTGCCCGCCGCGCAGGCGCGTCTCGGCACCGAGCCCGAACGGGTGCCGCAGGTCGTCGCCGAATGGGAGCGCGTCGGCGTGATCGAGGAGTGGATCGCGAAGGAGTGCCCGCGCTACACGACGGAGCTCGCCGCGTTCCGGATGATGCGCTATCCGGTCACGAACCTCGAATACCGGCTCTTCCTCGAAGAGACGGACGCGCCGTGGCTGCCGACGTCGTGGACGTTCGGCGTCTATCCGGTCGAGCGCGCGAACCATCCGGTCTGGACGGTGCCCGCCGAGGCGGCCGATGCGTACGCGCACTGGCTGAGCGAAGCGACCGGGCGGCGCTTCCGGCTACCGACCGAGGCCGAATGGGAGTACGCGGCGTCCGGCGGCGCGGGCGTCGAGTATCCGTGGGGCGACGCGTTCGATCCGCGCGCGGCGAACACGGTCGAGGCCGGACCGTTGTCGACGACGCCCGTCGGCATCTTCCCGCTCGGCCGCAGCGTGTTCGGCATCGACGATCTCGCCGGCAACGTGGAGGAATATGTCGCGGACGACTATCGCCCGTATCCGGGCGGCGCGCCGATCGACGACGACCTCGCCGTCACGCAAGGCAGCTACCGGATCGCGCGCGGCGGCAGCTTCACGCGCTTCGGCGATCTCGCGCGCTGCGCGCGCCGTCACGGCCGCTATCAGCGCGACATCTACGCAATGGGCTTCCGGCTCGTGGAGTCGCGATGAGCGCCGCGCGGATCGCCGATCGGCGCGCGCGCCGCGCATCGATGCCGCCCGCCCGCGGCCGCCCCGCACGAATGGCGCGCGCCGCATCCTCGACGGACGGCCGACGATGAGCACGTTTTCCGACATCGACCGTGCGCACATGACCCGCGCGCTGCGGCTCGCCGAACAGGGTCTTTACACGACGCATCCGAATCCGCGCGTCGGCTGCGTGATCGCGCGCGGCGAAGAGGTGCTCGGCACCGGCTGGCATCGGCGCGCGGGCGAGCCGCACGCGGAAGTGCACGCGCTGCGCGAGGCCGGCGAGCGCGCGCGCGGCGCGACCGCATACGTGACGCTCGAGCCGTGCGCGCATTACGGCAGGACGCCGCCGTGCGCGAACGCGCTCGTCGCGGCGGGCGTCGCGCGCGTCGTCATCGCGGCGCGCGATCCGTTCGAGCAGGTAGCCGGGCGCGGCGCCGCGCGCCTCGCCGACGCGGGCATCGTCGTCGAACAGGGGCTGATGGAAGGTTACGCGCGCGAGCTGAACATCGGCTTCTTCAGCCGGATCGAGCGCGGCCGGCCATGGACGCGCGCGAAGCTGATCCTGTCGATCGACGGGCCGCTCGACGAAATCGACCGAACGGTGCTCGACGTGACGGAATCGGAGTCCCGCGACGACATCCGGCACTGGCGCGCGCGCAGCTCGGTGGTGCTCGCGCCGCAAGGCCCGGCCTACGCTGCGGCGAGGAACGGCGCCGCGCCGCGCTACCTCGTTCGCTCGTGCGACTGCGCGGCGCTCGACGCGGCGCCCGCGACGGCGGAAGGCGTGCCGACGCTCGCGCTGCATCGCGAAGGCGCTCGCCAGGCCCACGCGCCGTCAGCCGGCGCATCGATCGAGGCCGGCATCGACGCCGAAGCGGACCTGCCCCTGCCCGACGCGCTCGCGCGTCTTGCCGCCCAGGGCGCGAACGAGCTGTTCGTCGATGCCGATCTCTCACTGTGCGACGCGCTGTTCGAAGGCGATCTCGCCGACGAGCTACTGCTCTACGTGCACCCGTCACGCTGCGGCGCGCCCGTACCGGCGCCGCGGCTCGTCGCGTCGATCGACGACGTCGCGCACCGCTGGGGCCTGCGGCCGTTTCAGCATCTCGCGATCGGCTGCGGCCAGCGCATCCTGCTGCGCCGTCTCGCGCGTCCGCCCGGGCGCGCCGTACTTCAATAGCCGCGCGGCGCCCAGCGTCGCGCACCGTTTTTTCCCCGCACCACATCGAACGAGGACCTCAATGAACGCATCTGCTGTCGAGACCATCTACGAGTCGACCGAAGACAAGGCGGCACTGACTTCGGTGGTCGACTTGGTGAAGCTGTCCGACCAATACCGGCAATCGGCGATCCTGCATTACGCCGTCGCCGAAAAGCTGTTCGATCTCACGCAAACGAGCCGCACGCCCGCCGAAGTCGCGGCGAGCTTCGGCATGGTCGAGGGCAAGGCCGCGATCCTGTTGCACGCGCTCGTCGCGCTTGGCCTGCTCGCCAAGGAAGGCGACGCGTTCCGCAACACCGAGCTGACCGCGCGCTACTTGACGACCACGAGCGCCGACTACATCGGCCCGATCGTCGAGCATCAGCATCTGCAATGGGACAACTGGCCGCGCCTGGGCGAGATCCTGCGCAGCGAGAAGCCGCTCGCGTTCCAGCAGGAAAGCCGCTTCGCGCACGACACGCGCGCGCGCGACGCGTTCAACGACGCGATGGTGCGCCTGAGCCAACCGATGGTCGACGTGGTGAGCGGCCTGGGCGTGTTCGCGAGCGCGCGCACCGTGATCGATCTCGCGGGCGGCCACGGCACGTATCTCGCGCAAGTGCTGCGCCGCCACCCGGAGCTGACGGGCCAGATCTGGGATCTGCCGACGACCCGCGACGCCGCGCAGAAGACGGTCAAGGCGCACGGCTTGGCCGGCCGCGTCGAGTTCTTCGAGAAGAACCTGCTCGACGCGCGCAACTTCGAGGGCGGCGCGGCCGATGTCGTGATGCTGAACGATTGCCTGCACTACTTCGACGATCCGGAGGCGCGCGCCGTGATCGGCCACGCGGCCGGCCTCGTGAAGCCGGGCGGCGCCCTCCTGATCCTCACGATGACGATGAACGGCGATCGCGTGACGCCCGCGCTCTCCGCCGATTTCTCGCTGCACATGATGGTGAACACGAATCACGGCGAACTGCATCCGACGCCGTGGATCGCCGGCGTCGTGCGCGACAACGGCCTGTCGGTCAGCGAGCGTTCGATCGGCCGCTACACGCTGCTCATCGGTCAACGTCCCGCCAGCGAGGTCTAACCATGCTCGTTTTCGAACTGATCAATCTCGACGTCAATCCCGCCGACGCGGAACGGATCACGCGCACGCTGTCCGCGCAATGCACGGCGGCCGGCTACCGGCTGCGCGCGCCCGAGACGAACGGCGCGGCGCCCGACGGCGTGTTCGTGCTGTCCCGCTCGGCGTCGGCCGAGGCGAGCGCCGAGCGCGCCGGCACGGCCGGCTGGGCGGCCGCCGCGCAGATCCGCATCGATCCGGCCGGCACGGAAGGCGAAGCGCCCGCGGTCTGGCGCGAAGGCCATTCGAGCGCGTTCTGCTATCCGCTCGCGCTCGAGCTGACGGCGGCCGACGCGTCGTCCGACATCGCGCGCGACTGGCTCGCGAGCTTCGCGACGTTCACCGCGTGCATCAAGATGTGGCGCCGGCTGCGCGACGAACCCGAGCAGGGCCAGCCGCGCGAGCTGCGCGTGAACCACATCAACATCCTTGCGCGCGATCTGGACAAATCGGTCGATTTCTACCGCCGAATCTTTGGAGCCTCTTACTGCTACAACCTCGGTCCGAAGAAGGTTGTAATGGAGCTGAACGGCTTCGATTTCTTCATCGAGCAGGCGGACGCCGTCGCCTACCCGCCCGGCTATCACTTCGGCGTGCGTTCGGACCCGGACGGCGTGAAGACGATCGCCGCGCTCGTCGAGGCGGACGGCGGCATCAGGATCGTCAAGGGCAACGGCCCGGCGCCCGGCTATCACGCCGGCCCGGACCGCGTGCGCACCGCCTTCTACTTCCAGGACCCCGACGGGCTCGAAATCGAAGTCTATTCTCCGGAGATCGAAATGCTCGAGAGCAATCCGCACCTGATCTCGCAGCATCTGTCGCCATCCTGACGCCCATCCAACCCAGCAATCGACGAGGTAGTCCATGAGTTCCATCACCGCCCCTTCGTGGGGAGAGCTGCTGTCCGGCCGCAACGGCTTGCGCTCGATCGCGCTCGCAGGCGGCGTCGCGCTGCACGCGATCAACATCTACATCGCGACGACGATCCTGCCTTCGGTCGTGCGCGACATCGGCGGGCTCGAGTACTACGCATGGAACACCACGCTGTTCATGGCTGCCTCGATCATCGGCGCGCCGCTGTCCGCGAACGTGCTGAGCCGTTTCGGCCCGCGCGCCGCGTATCTCGTCGCGCTCGTCGTGTTCTGCGCGGGCACGCTCGCGTGCGCGGGCGCGAACGGCATGCCGTGGATGCTCGTCGGCCGCGCCGCGCAGGGTTTCGGCGGCGGCATCCTGTTCGCGCTCAGCTACGCGCTGATTCGCATCGTGTTCGACGAGCGGCTGTGGTCGCGCGCGATGGCGATGGTGTCCGGCATGTGGGGCGTCGCGACGCTGTGCGGGCCCGCGATCGGCGGGATCTTCGCGCAGTCGGGCACGTGGCGGCTCGCGTTCGTCGCGCTCGTGCCCGTCGCCGTCGTGCTCGCGCTGATCGTGATCGTCCAGCTGCCCGCGCGCGAGGCGTCGGGCGCGCAGGCCGCGCGGCCCGCGATCGGCAAGATCCTGCTGCTCGCGGTGTCGGTGCTCGTCGTGTCGGTCGCGAGCCTGTCGAGGGAGATCGTCGCGAACGTCGCGGGCGTCGCGGCCGGCATCGCGATCACCATCCTGATCGCGCGCTTCGAGCGCGGCGCGACGATCCGGCTGCTGCCGACGGGCGCGTACGACGTGCGCGCGCCGCTCGGCGCGATCTACGCGTGCATGAGCCTGCTCGTGATCGGGATGACCACCGAGATCTTCGTTCCGTATTTCCTGCAGATCATTCACGGCTACCCGCCGCTGCTCGCCGGCTATCTGACCGCGCTGATGGCGGCCGGCTGGACGGCCGGCTCGCTGTTCAGCTCGGGGCGCAGTGCGCGCACCGCGCAGGCGCTCGTGCGCGGCGGGCCGCTTCTCGTCGTGCTCGCGCTCGTCGCGCTCGCGATCGTCGTGCCGCCGTCGCACCTGCTGAGCGCCGGGCCCGGCCTCGCGGTGCTGTGCGCGGCGCTCGCGGCGGTAGGCGTCGGCATCGGCGTCGGCTGGCCGCATCTGCTCACGCAGGTGCTGCAGAGCGCGCCGGCTGGCCAGGAAGATCTCGCTTCGACGTCGATCACCACCGTCCAGCTCTATGCAACCGCGATCGGCTCCGCGCTCGCCGGCCTCGTCGCGAACCTCGCCGGCTTCTCCGAGCCGGGCGGCCTCGCGGGCGCACAGCAGGCGGCCGCGTGGCTCTTCTCGGTATTCGCGGCGGCGCCCGTGCTCGCCGCGCTCGTCGCGCGGCGCGTGCGCGCCCGATGACCGCCGCGCGCGCCGCCGCCATCGCGGCGCGCGGCGCGCGTCGCCCTGCCGATCCCCGCAACACGACAAGCACGACGCACGATGAGCCTGCTGACCGAGATCGATTCATTCAAGAGCCTGCACGCGTTCGCGATCGCCGGATGGGCGACGATCGTCACGATCAACAACGTGCAGACGTTCGCGACGACGACCAACACCGTCGGCCGCACGATGAGCATGGCGCTGCTGAAGCAGGACCCGCCCGTCGACACGCCGCTGCTGCGCCGCGCGACGACGTCTCGCGGCCTGCACCGCGCGGCGCTCGCGATCATCGTGCTGCTGCAGGCGTTCACCGCGATCGCGATGTGGGGCGGCCTCTGGCAGTGCCTGGCGACGCCCGCGCCGCATGCACCCGCGCTGCCGTGGCTCGACGCCGGCGCGACAGGCTTCGCCGCTTGCGCGCTCGCGCTGCTGCTCGGCGGGCTGTGGTACGGCTACTGGATACGGCAGGAAGGCCTGCAATTGACCCACATCGCGCTCGTCGTCTGGTCGATCGCCGCCTATCTGCTGTTCCACCTCGGTACGACAACTTGACTTGACAGGATCACTGCGATGACGACCCATCTTTCCCTCCACGACGGCGATCACGTCGTGCGGTTCGACGACGACGTCGCGGCCCGGCTCGACGGCGTCGAGTTGCGGCTGCTCGCGGGCCGCGTCGTGGCGATCCGCGAAAACCAGTTCATCGATCTGCAAAACGTGATCGCCGGCGGCGGCGCCGTCACGCGCGACGGCAACCCGTTCGACCTGCGCCGACGCAATCTCGGCACGCTCCATTACGACTTCGGCGGTCACGGCGAGCTGGCGCTGCGCGATGCCGAAACCGATGCCGATGCCGATGCCGCGCGCATCGCGGCCGCGCTCGCGCGCGAAGTTGACGCCGCGCCCGCGTCGCAGCCGGAGGCCGTCACGCTCACGCCCGGCGACCGGCTTTCGTTCCTGCCGTTCGAGCACGCGCGCGACGTGCCGAACATCTCGGCGGATGCGACCCATAACGCGGCGACGCGGCTCACGCTGTCGCACTGGCCGGCGAACCGCACGCCCGCGCGATACAAGGCGAACCTGTCGACCGAGAGCGTGCTGCGCTTCGTGCCCGAGAGGCTCGACGAGATCGACGTGCGCCACGTGACGACCGATCACTTCGATCTCGACGGGCTCGCGTCGGTGTACGGGCTGATCGCGCCGGATCATGCGCTGCGCCATCAGGCGCTGCTCGTCGACGTCGCCCGCTTCGGCGACTTCGCGCGCGGCCGCTCGGACACCGCGCGGCGGCTCGCGTTCGCGCTGAATGCCGTCGTCGCGCGCGCGGCGCGCGACATCGGCGCGCCGCGCGACGAAAGCACGCGCATCGCGCGGGTCTTCCGCGCGCTGCTGCCGGTGCTGCGCGATCTGCTCGACGCGCCATCGATACCCGGCGAGCTCTGGCTCGACGCCGACCGGCACCACGCGTCGACCGAGGCGCTGCTCGATCATCCGGACGCGGCGCTCGAGCAGCATCCGGAACTCGACCTCGCGGTGTTTCGCCTGCCCGCCGCAAACGCGCTGCGCGGATGCGCGTCGCAGCGCTATTTCGGCCTATCGCCGATCGGCTTCCACAACCGGACGCCGCTGTCGACGCTCGCGCTCGTCGCGCACGGCGACGTCGTCGTGCATCAACGCTACGAGGGGTGGGTCGAACGCGTGTCGGCGGCGCCGCGGCCGCGGCGCGATCTGTCGATCTTCGCGCGCGCGCTGCAGGCGGTCGAGCCGCACGCGTGCCGCTGGCAGTACGACGGCGTGCAGCACATCATGCCGAGGCTCGGCCATGACGGCATTCGACCGAGCGGCATTCCGGCGGACGCGATCGTGCTCGAACTGAAGCGGCTGCTCGCGGTCGCGCCCGCCGCGTGGGAGCCGACGCCCGCCGCCGAGCCGCACGACGACGCGCCGCTCGCTCGCGTCGCGAGCGGCGCGCTCGGCTAGAGCATCGCGACGACGGCGGATTGCCCGGCAGCCGCCAGCGCACTGGCCGGCCCTTGCGGCGCGGCGCGCTCGAGCACCACCGATAGCTGATTGCGCAGCAACGATTGCGGAATCCGGTTGCAATAGCCGGCGCCCGACGCCAGATCGATCAGCTCGTTCTTGCTCGACGCGGAGAACTTGCAGCGCAGGTTTTCCACGTATTGCTCGATCGTCCGGGCCGACAAGCCGAGGATGTTCGCGACATCCTTCGCCGTCTTGTTGCGCGCGAGAAAAAACAGCACCTGCCGTTCGCGCTCGGTCAGCGCGAGCGCGTCCCTCGGCGAATCGATCCGGTAGGTGCCTTGCTCGAACGGATCGCCGACCCGCTTGCCCGTGTACGAATCGCCGATCACGCGGCCGAGCGTGACCATGTCGAGCTGCGACACCTCCGCCGCATGGAAGATCGTGCCGACGATTTCCTTGTTGCTGTCGACAAGCGGAATTTTCGTGAACACAAACGCCATCCAGACGTCCGACGCATACGGGTGGATGTCGAGCACCTTGATCGCCCGGCCGGTTTCGCGGACCTCGCGGTCCTGCGCCTGGAATTGGTCCGCACAATTCGACGATCCGCACGGCAGATCGAATGCGGATTTGTTCTCGAGCTCGCGCGGATTGTGCACGCCGACGACTCGCGCGAACGAATCGTTGACGTGAATGAATCGCGACTGGCTGTCCTGGCAGCCCCAAAGACCGGGATAATGATCGAAAATCAACTTCAGTTGGTCAACGAAACAAGTCATCAGGCCTCCAATTGGTATTTTTTCCGTCGCACCTGCGAGTTCGCCGCGCGCGCCAATGCGCGAGCGGACGAAACAGTCTCCTCCACTGCTTGATCGATCACTGCATGTCGGCATGCGCAACGGCGTCGCGCGTGCGCGCCGACGCGCGCACGCGCGAATCCGATCGGAAGATCGGTGTTCCGCCATGTCTTGAAACACGACTGTCGCGTATTCGAAATAAAACGATCCGCGAATTCGTTCGCGGATCATCGACGAGAAGAGGCGGTCACACGTGCGCGGCACAACGCCCGCGCGACCCGTTTCGAAGTTTAAAGCAATGCAATCGTAATATTTAGCCTGAAGGCGCTATTAGTGTTTTATAAAGCGAAAATCTCTATTTCTATTTTTATTCGCTTATCGTTCACACATTCGATTTAAACTCGGGCAGGCGAGAGCCGATTCGCGCGCCCATTTCGGCGCCGAGCGCCTGCAAGCCGCTTGCCGGCCGCACCATCACCTCGAACTCGACGATCTTGCCCGCTTCGTCGAAGCGGATCAGATCGACGCCCTTCAACTGCTTGTCGCCCACTCGCGCGCTGAATTCGAGCACGACGCTCAGGCCATCGTCGGTCGCGAGCTGCCGGTGATAGACGAAATCCTCGAATACGTTGATGACCGTGCCGATCGCGAGCACCAGCGCGGGCGCGCCCGCGTAGGCCGAATGCGCGATCGGCGAGCGGAACACCGCATTCGGATCGGCGATATCGGCCAGCCGGGTCATGTCGTGCGCGGCGACCATCGCATGCCAGCGCTCGAGTGACGGCAGCACGGCCGGGTGCACGCCGGCGGGAATCGAAGTCATGTCGCGTCTCCTTGTCAGTCAATGGTTGATGTCGCACTGTCGTGCGACGTGACGTGCCGTGATCTGCCGTGATGCCGCGCCGCACGCGCATCGGCACGTGCGGCGCGGCGAGCCGCCCGCATCAGATCGATGCCGCGAGCCTCGTGCCCTGCAGGATCGCGCGTTTCGCGTCGAGCTCGGCGGCGACGTGCGCGCCGCCGATCAGATGCACCGAGCAGCCCGCCGCGCGCAGGCCGTCGTACAGCTCGCGCTGCGGCTCCTGGCCCGCGCAGACGACGACGCTGTCCACCGCGAGCGTCTGCGGCTCGCCGTCGATCGTCACGTGCAGCCCTGCGTCGTCGATCCGCTCGTAAGACACGCTCGACGACATCGCAACGCGCCGCGACTTCAGCGACGTCCGGTGAATCCAGCCCGTCGTCTTGCCGAGCCCGTCGCCGACCTTCGACGCCTTGCGCTGCAGCAGATGCACGTTGCGCGCGGCGGCGTCGACGTGCGGCATCCGCACGCCGCCGCGCTGCTCGTAGCCGACGTCGATGCCCCATTCCGCGTAGAACTTCGGCGGCGCGACGCTCGCGCTTTCGCCCGTCTGCGTCAGATATTCGCTGACGTCGAAGCCGATTCCGCCCGCGCCGATCACGGCGACGTTCGCGCCGACCGGCTTGCCGTCGCGCAGCACGTCGAGATAGCCGAGCACGTTGGCGCGATCGACGCCGTCGATGTCGGGCACGCGGGGCACGACGCCCGTGGCGAGCACGATTTCGTCGAAGCCGCCGCCCGCGAGCCGCGCGACGTCGGCGCGCGTGTTCAGATGCAGCGTGAGCCCGTGCAGCTCGATCTGCCGGCGGAAATAGCGCAGCGTCTCATGGAACTCCTCCTTGCCGGGCACCTTCTTCGCGACGTTGAACTGCCCGCCGATCTCCGGCGACGCCTCGAACAGCTCGACCTCGTGCCCGCGCTCGGCGGCCGTGACCGCGAAGCTCAGGCCCGCGGGCCCCGCGCCGACCACCGCGATCCGCTTGCGCTGCGCGGCGGGCGTGATCACGAGCTCGGTCTCGTGGCACGCGCGCGGGTTGACGAGGCACGACGTGATCTTGCCGCTGAAGATGTGGTCGAGGCATGCCTGGTTGCAGCCGATGCAGGTGTTGATCTCATCGGCGCGGCCCTCGCGCGCCTTGCGCACGAATTGCGAATCGGCGAGGAACGGCCGCGCCATCGACACCATGTCGCAATAGCCTTCGGCGAGCAGTTGCTCGGCGATTTCCGGCGTGTTGATCCGGTTCGTCGCGACAAGCGGAATGCCGACCTTGCCGACGAGCCGCTTCGTCACCCACGCATACGCGGCGCGCGGCACCTTCGTCGCGATCGTCGGGATGCGCGCCTCGTGCCAGCCGATGCCGGTGTTCAGGATTGTCGCGCCGGCCGCCTCGACCGCCTGCGCGAGCCGGATCACTTCGTCGAGCGTCGAGCCGCCTTCGACGAGGTCGAGCATCGACAGCCGGTAGATGATGATGAAATTCGCGCCGACCCGCTCGCGCACGCGCCGCACGATCTCGACCGGAAAGCGGATGCGATTTTCGTATGGGCCGCCCCATTCGTCGTCACGATGGTTCGTGCGCGCCGCGATGAATTCGTTGATCAGATAGCCTTCGGAGCCCATGATCTCGACGCCGTCGTAGCCCGCGTACTGCGCGAGCGCCGAGCAGCGCACGAAATCGTCGATCGTCGCGTCGACCTCGCTCGCCGACAGCGAATGCGGCGTGAACGCGTTGATCGGCGCCTTCAGCGCGCTCGGCGCGACGAGCGACGGGTGATACGCATAACGGCCGAAGTGCAGGATCTGCATCGCGATCTTGCCGTGCGCGTCGTGCACCGCGCGCGTGACGATCCGGTGGCGCTCGGCCTCTTCCTCCGTCGTGAGCATCGAGCCGCCCGGCATCATCCGGCCTCGCTCGTTCGGCGCGATCCCGCCCGTGACGATGAGCCCCGCCTCGCCGCGCGCGCGCTCCGCGTAGAACGCGGCCATCCGCTCGAAGCCGTTGGGCGCTTCCTCGAGCCCGACGTGCATCGAGCCCATCAATACGCGATTCTTCAACGACGTGAAACCGAGCTCCAGTGGAGCCGTCAGGTGGGGATAGTAAGTCATCGGTCGCTCTTTTTTTGCAACGGGTTGCATAAATATATCGACATCGCCTTTCAATTGCAACGCGTTGCATAAAGTGAGCGCTCTAAACGGGCGGACGCTGCGCGGTATGGCAAGATGCAAGGGTTTCGACCACTCGCCCGCTCGTCAATGTCCCTGCCTCACGCGCTGCTCACCTCCCTCGCCGAACGCCCGGGCTCAGGCTCCGAGCTGACGCGCCGCTTCGACCGCTCGATCGGCTACTTCTGGCACGCGACGCATCAGCAGATCTACCGCGAGCTCGCGCGGCTCGAGGGCGAAGGCTGGGTCGAATCCACGCCCGTCGAGCAGGCTCGCGGGCGCAAACGCGCGTACCGGATACTGCCCGCGGGCCGCAAGGAGCTCAAACGCTGGATCGCGCAACACGACGATCCGAAGCCGCTGCGCGACGAGCTGATGATCCGGCTGCGCGCGGAAGCGGTCGTCGGGCCGACGGGGCTCGGCGACGAAATCAAGCGGCGGCTCGATCTGCATCGACAAAAGCTCGCGCTCTATCGCGAGATCGAGGCGCGCGATTTCGCGCACGACATGAACACGAAGGATCGTCGCCTGCAGCATCTCGTGCTGCACGCGGGCATCATGCAGGAGAGTCAGAGCATCGAGCTGATGCAACAGGCGCTCAACATTCTGTCGATGCCCGCAGAGAAATCGAAGCGGCGCGGCGCGTGAGGCCGCGGGCGCGCGCCGGCCGCGCCCCGCGCGACCGACTGCGCCGGCCGCCGCATCGAGTCACGGCGAGTCGCTCTGCAAACACTTGACGCCGATCGGCGCATGCGCGCGCCACAGCGGCTACAGTGCGCGAGCCGCGCCTTCTCGCGATGGCCGATGGGACGGGCTTGCTTCAGTGCCCGATCGCGCCCGATCGGCCAACACGCTCCCACCTGCATTCACGCGTGCGCATGAGCGCGAACGCGACAAGGAACCACGACATGGAATCGATCTCCTGGAACACGCCATCCGTGCGCCACGAACTGGCCGCCGTCAAGCACGCGGCGCCGTTCGTGTACGGACTCACGAACTACGTCGCCGCGAACTTGAGCGCGAACGTGTTGCTCGCCGTCGGGGCCGCGCCCGCGATCGGCGCGGCGGCCGACTGGTCCGCGCGCTTCGCCGCCGGCGCCGGCGCGCTGTGGATCAACACGGCCGCGCTGATGAGCAGCGGCGCCGACGCGCTGCGCACGGCCGCGCGCGCCGCCGCCGAGGCCGGCACGCGCTGGGTGCTGGACCCCGTCGCGGTCGGCGCGGGGGCGCCTGATTACGACGCGATCGTTCGCGGCCTGCTCGCGTTCAAGCCGACCGTGATCCGCGGCAATGCGAGCGAGCTGATCGCGCTCGCGGGTGGCGCTTCGGCCGGCAAGGGCGTCGACACGACCGCGAGCTCCGAAAGCGCGCTCGCGTTCATCGGCGATCTCGCGCGGCGCAGCGGCGCGATCGTCGCGGTGAGCGGGCCGACCGACTACGTGACGGATGGCGTCGACACGCTCGCCGTTGCGGGCGGCGACGCGCGCTTGACGCGCGTGACGGGGGCCGGGTGCGCGCTCGGTGCGCTGATCGCGGCGCTTCTCGCGCAGCGCGGTGCGCCGCTCGCCGCGGCGGGCGCGGCGCACGCGATCTATGCGATCGCCGCGGAGCGCGCGGCGGATGCGCGCGGCACCGCATCGTTCGCCGTGCGGTTCGTCGACGAATTGTCGCTGCTCGATCCGGCCGAATAACCGTCCGACACCTCGTTTCAAGCGATGCGCACGAGCAGAGGCGCCCGATTTGCGCGCCTTCGCCGAAATCGTTTTCGTCGTTTCCGGAATGGGCGCCGGCGAATCGATCCGCCATCCATGTGCAGCCGTTATCGATCCCGTTCGGCGCGATCGCCGAACCCGCGTCATTGATTTTTCCTTTTTTAAACGCTCGAATATTCTTATTTTTCAATTGCGAATGATGGATGCGGGCGCTCGCGCACGAATTTTCTAATTTCGACCGCGGTTGCATATTCCGACATTGCGCCAATGCTTTCGCGGCGCGCCGGGCGCTCGAACAGAGCGAACGCGACCGAGGCAATTTCGATCGGCATCGGCACATTAACGTCTGAGCGGAATCAAAATCTGTCCGCACTCCATCTGCAAATTCACGCCACATCATTTCTACGCGCGGATTTCCGACGCCAAATTAGAAAGACCTGTCTATTTGTAAACAAAATCGCAACGCGGTTAATGATCTGTAATATAAAAGATGGAAAGTAGAAAGACAGACATAGGAGGAGACAGGGCCCATTGATAAGCATACCGAAATACTTGGGCGTCAACCGTGTGAAATCCACGTTCCGAGGGCCGATCATGTTGACTCAGACTTCCAGCCTTTGCGCGCAAGCGCTACGCCAACCGTTCGACAGCACGCTGCCGCTTGCCGGAGTGACGCTGCCGATCCACTCTCCCGGCACGATGACCGGCGACGGGATCTCCGACATGGTCGGGACCTTCAATCGCTATGGTTTCGTGATCCTCGACTGCGAATCGTCGGAAAGGGACAATCTGCTCGCGCTCAAGCCACTGCTCGGCAACGCCGCGCCGCACAAGCGCGCGGACGGCGACGGCGTCGTGCCGATCAACGCGTTCAAACCGGTCGACGGCCATATCGACTCGTCGCACGAAGCGCATCTGCCGCATACCGACGGGGCATTTTCGGACGCGCCCGAGCGGATCATCACGCTGCAATGCGTGAGGCCGTCGCACCAGGGCGGCCTGTCGACGCTGTCGAGCGCGAAGGCCGCGTACCGTCACATCGTCGATCGCTACGGCGACGCCGCGCCGCTCGCCCGCGCCGACGCGCCGACGATCGAGCGCACGACGCAAAAGAGCACGGCGCCCGTGTTCAAGGCGGAGGACGACGGCTGGTCGATCAAGTTCAGGATGAACGACGGCGCGGCCACGGCGACGCCCGCGGCCGCCGCCGCCGACATGTACGACAGCCTCGCGCGCTTCCTGACCGATCCGGACAACGTGCTGCTGTTTCCGCTCGAGCCCGGGCAGATCCTGATCGGCGACAACACCGCGGTCACCCACGGAAGAACCGGCTATCCGCCCGATCAGCGGCGCAACATGCGGCGGCTGAATTTCGACGGTCACGGCGCGCTCGAGCGTCAGCTCGTGTTCGGCTTCGGCGACGATTGACCACCGACGCTCGCCCGCTTCGCGTTTCGAACGCTGCGCGCCGGCCGCCGAGAATGCATCATGCAACGGCCGGCGCGCGGCGTGCCGCATCGTCGGCACATGCCGCCGTCTCTTCGGGATCGTCCGAATGCAAAACGATTTTTCGCTGGTCGTCTTTCCGATCTTCGCGTGCTCGCTGATCGGCCTGCTGTGGGTCAGGCTCAAGCTTCCGATGAACGCGGCGTGCCTGAGCGCGCTCGTATCGAACATCGGCATTCCGTGCCTGCTGCTGTCGTCGCTCGACCGGCCGAACCTGACCGCGCGCGTGCTCGTCCACACGTTCGCGGCGGGCGCCGTCGCCCTCGTGTGCTTCGCGGCGCTCGGCGCGCTCTTCCTGCGCGTGCTGAGGCTGCCGATGCGGCAATACCTGCCGTCGCTGATGCTGCCCAACACGTCGAATCTCGGCCTGCCGGTCGCGCTCTTCGCCTTCGGCGAGCAAGGCCTGCTGTATGCGGTCGCGTTCTCCGCGCTCGTGCAGATCGGCCATTTCACGATCGGCGTCTGGTTGCTGTCCGGTCAGGCTTCGTGGAAATCGATCGCCGTCAGTCCGACGATCTGGGCAGTCGTCGCGGCGCTCTTCATGACGCTGAACGGCCTGCATCTGCCCGCGCCGCTCGCGGCGAGCGTGAAGCAGCTCGGCAACATGGCGCCGCCGCTGATGCTGCTGATGCTCGGCGCATCGCTCGCGAACATCCGGCTCGCGGGCCTGCGCCGCGTGGCGGTGCTCGCGGTCGTGCGGGTCGCGGGCGGGCTCGGCGTCGAGCTCGCGCTCGCGTTGCTGCTCGGGCTGCCGAGCGTCGCCGCGGGCGCATTCGTCGTTCATTGCACGATGCCCGTCGCGGTGCTGAGCCATCTGATCGCGCAGCAGTACGACGGCCCGACCGAGGACATCGCCGGCATGATCCTCGTGTCGACCGGGCTTGCGCTCGCCGGGCTGCCGCTGATGCTCGCTTCGACGAAGCTGGTCGTCGGTTAGGCGGCGTTCGTCGAGCGACGTTTGATTTGCCGCTTTCGGCCTGCCGCTTGCTCGCGGCATCCGTTCGCCGACGCCGCAAGCGAGCGCCGTCCGCCGGACGCCGACATGCAAGCGCGACGCCGGTTCCGCAGCGCGCGTCGGATGCGCCGCGCCGCAACCGCCATCGCGCGTCAACGGTGGAGCACGATCACGTCGGCGTCGTCCGCATGTTCGAGCAGCAGCCGGCGCACGCGCGCCTGCCAGAGCTCGCGGAACAACGCGACGTCCTCGGGCTGCGCCGTCATCGCGAGACAGCGCGGCAGCAGATTCGCGATTCGCGGATCGCCCGGCACGCGATCGAGCCGCGCCGACACGCCGACGCTCGCATTCGTATCGACGCGCGTCAAGCGAAGCTGCCCCGGCATCGGTTCGCCGAACGTCAACAGACGGCGGCGGTCGAACCGGCCGCCGATGCCCTTGAACCCGGTATCGAACGTCGCCCCCGTCAGCAGGCCGACGACGTTCGCCACCACGCCCGTCACGCCTTCCGTCGCCGAATCGCGCAACGCGACGCGAATCGCGCCGCGCTCGGCGGGCACGCCGCCGTAGAGCGCGCCGAGCGCCGCGCGCGTCATCAGGTACGCGGACGCGACGGTCGGACACGAATGCCCTGCCAGCTTCACGACGTCCGCGTAGCGGTACTCGATCGCGCCGCCGTCGTGCGCGGCACCGAGGAACGCGGCGAGCGGATCGCGCAACGCGATGCGCGGCGCGGCGTCGAAGAAATCGGGAAATCGGTCGGATGAATGCATGACGGTCTGGATCAGCTTATCGCTTGTTGCGGGCCGCTCGCCGGCTGTCGCGCGCGACGCGCCGAACGCGGTGCGTCGCAGCCGGCGAGCGGGGATGTCGCGACGGCCGGCGCACTGCCCGCGCGACCGCCGGCATAGGTCATTGAACGATGAAATCGATCACGATCGCGCCGGGCTCACGCTGCCGATACTCGATGCCGACCCGCTCGCCATAATGCTGCCGAATCTGTTCGAGGAGCGGGAGTGGATCGTGATCGTTGACGAAGCGCATGGTTTCGCCGGACTGAAGCGCGTCGATCGCGCCGAAGATCGCCGCATGGCGGAATCGCTTCGCGACGCCGCGCGCGTCGAACGGATAGATCGCGGTCGGGGAAAGATGGAGATGCGGCTGCGACATGATTGGAAGTCCTTATCGGATGACGCTCGGATGGAGAAAGCGGCGGCGCGCACGGTGCATTGCAAGACAACCGATGCGCGCCGCTCGACGGCGATGCGTTCGATTCGAATAGATGCATTGTGCGAGCAACTATTCTATGTGCGCGCCCCTGCGCGCACAACGGCGCTTCGATTCGAGCAAAACGTGTGAAGCCGGCCGGTTCGGCATCGCGTTACCGGCGAAACGCCGCGCCGCAGCGGCATGCGCGGCGATTACGCGGCACGGCCCCGCCGCCCGCGCGCCGCCTCGCCGCGCTCGAAAAGATTGATTTCGCTCAACGAATGGCGGGACCGGTGCCGCACAATGACCCGATAGTTGGCGCGCCCAATACTTTGATGGAGTCGACGATGGCCACCGATACCTCGAATCCCGCTCCGCTGTCGCTGCCTGGGCGCATTCTCGTCGCGATCGACGCGTCGAAGGCGTCGCAGCGCGCGGTCGACTACCTGAAGCGCGTGGTGCCCGCGGGCGCGGCCGTACGCTTCGTCAGCGTCGTGGACACGCCGCGCGCGTATACGCTGCCGCATACGTTCGCACCGTCCGAGTTTGCGGCGGCGCACACCGAGCTCGTCAACGATGCGTCGAACGTGCTCGGCGACGCGACGACCACATTCGGTCGCACCGACGTCGCGCTCGAAACCGCGATCGTCGACCTCGCGAAGAAAGGCGGCGACGTCGTCGACGCGCTGCTCGACGAAACACGCGACTGGAATGCCGATCTGCTCGTCGTCGGCTCGCATCAGTATCAGGGGTTGCTTCGTTGGGTAGACGGCAGCGTATCCGAGCCGCTGCTCGCGAGGACGGATTGCGCGATTCTTTTCGTGCCCTCCGGCGTCGAATCGGCCGTGCATGCGCCGAAGCGCATCATGTTCGCGACCGACGGCAGCCCGATCGCCGCGCACGCATTGCGCTACGGCGCGCAATTCGCGACGCCCGACACGCATCTGCGCGCGATCTACGTGATCGACCGCGCGGTGCGGCTCACCGATTTCGTGCCGATCCACGTGCTCGAGGACGCGTTCGTCGAGGAAAGCGAGAAGGCGCTGGCCGTCGCGCGCCAGTTGCTCGACGAAGCGCCGGGTCAGTCGAGCATCGCGGTCGTCAGCACCGACCGGACGAGCGACGACGTCGCGCACACGATCGTCCGCGAGGCCGACCGCTGGCCCGCCGATCTGCTCGTGATGGGCACGCACGGCAGGCGCGGCGTGTCGCGCTGGCTGCTCGGCAGCGTCGCGCTGCGCGTCGCGCGGCTCACGCAGATTCCACTGTTGCTCGTGCACGCGCCGGCTGCCTGAGGCGCGTCGACGGCCGGCTGCGCGCACCGGCTGCCGTGCGCTTTGCGGCCAGCGCGGGTCGGCGCGCCGCCGATTCCGGCGCGGCATGGCGAGCGGCGACACGCGCTTTCAATGCCGCTTTGATTGCGCTTTCGATGCCGCCTCCAGCGGCGTCGCGCTGCGGCACCCGGCTAGCGACAGGTGCAAGCGCCGATTGCCGCGAAGCGATTCGCTTCGTCAATGCGATCGCTTCGTGACGGCCGCGCCATCTTCGTGTCGCCCGCGTCCGCTCCGAAACGACAATACGACAATACGACAATACGACGCCCGTCGCCGCGCCGGCAATCAACGCGCCCCGTCGCCGCCCAGCGCGCATCCCCTTCCGGGCGCGGATACGACACGGCATTGAGCATCGACGAATCGGTCGCACAAAAAAAAGGCGGCCGAACGCCGCCCGCTCCTTTCGCTCAGTTTCCGGACGCCGCTACGCACGCGGCGGCGGCTTGTCCGCAGCGTCGCTCCTTTGCTCGAACTGCACGGCGAGGCCGCCGGGCCGCAGCTTGCTCACGGTAACCCAGAACGGGCTGCCGCCCGGCATCTCGGACATCGGCACGATCGGCACCTTGTAATAGCGATTCAGCATCATCAGGAACGCGAGCGCGTAGCCGCGCCGGCGCTCCGACGGCGCGATCTCGAGGCTGTGCACGTACAGCCGGTCGGTCAATTGCGAAAGGCCGTATATCGCTTCGCCGACGCGCGCGCCGTCCGCATTGCGGATGACGACCGCCCATTTCGCGTGCGTCGCGGCCTCGTTCTCCGCTTCGGCCGCTTTCGTCTCGATCTTGATCGGCGGCAGGCGCCGCAGCTTGCACCAGGCTCGAAAACTCCGCAGTAATCCCATCGACTTCGTGCCTTTCTATTGCGTTGCTCGCTCGGCCGAACCCGGCCGTCGCGGTGAGTGTTCGCGTCTTTCGGGAAACTGGCGAGAGACCGGATCAAGTACAGCTTCAAGCAGGCGCGGCAATTTTTGTATTTTTCGATCCGTGAAGGGTGCGATAAAAAGTGCCTGATTGGAAATCAGCAAAAGACGAGAGCAGCGTAGGATTATGCGCAACAGCCGTAGGAATTCCCCTACAGACGGAATGGATACGTTCGCGGATCGGGCGCGCAGCCCCGCCGGCCTTCGCCGAACGCCGATCGAACGGTTTGAACGTATGTCGATGCGAAGAGGAATCGCCGTGTCGAAGCCCGGCGCGCGATGTCGCGCGGCGCACCGGCCGCCGGCGTGCCGGAATCGATTCGAATCCGAACCCGCACGCGGCCTTGTCTCGCCCGGAGCGCCCGGAGCGCCCGGGTGCGTCGAGGAAGTCGGGGAATCAACGCCCGCCCGGGCGCGCTCGCTCAAGCGCGCCGCGAATCCCGCGCAGCAAGTCGATCGGCCGCGGCGGGCAGCCCGGAATCGTCAGGTCGACCGGCACGAGCTTCTCGACGGGCCCGCACACCGCGTAGCTGTCGGCGAACACGCCGCCCGTGCACGCGCAGTCGCCCGCCGCCACGACGAGCTTCGGCGCGGGCGTCGCCTCGTACGCGAGGCGCACCGCGTCGCGCATGTTGAGCGTGAGCGGCCCGGTGATCAGCAGCATGTCCGCATGCCGCGGGCTTGCGACGAACTTGATCCCCAACCCTTCGATGTTGTAGTACGGATTGCCGAGCGCGTGCAGTTCGAGCTCGCAGCCGTTGCACGAGCCGGCGTCGATCGCGCGGATGCTCAGCGCGCGCCCGAGGATGTCGAGAATCTCCTGCCGGATACGCCGCGCGTCCCGCTGCCACGCGTCCTCGCCCGCCGGCGCGGGCTCGTCCGGCCGGCCGGTGCGCGCGATCTGTTTGATGAGCTGCCACATTACAGGTCGTGCCCCGCGTAGTTCAGGTTGAACGACTTGTTGATCAACGGGAAGTCGGCAACGATGTTGCCGATGATCGCATGCTCGAGCGCGGGCCAGTTCTGCCACGACGGATCGTGGCAATGGCAACGCGCGACGGCGCCGCGCGCGTCGAGCACGAGCGCGACGAGCACCGGGCCGCGCCAGCCTTCTATCCAGCCGACGCCGCGCCGCGCATCGTGGGCGGCGCCTGCCGCCGCCTCCGCCCTTCCCGCCTCCGTCGCCTCCTCCGGGTTGCCCGGCGCGATCGCGGCGAGCTCGATCTCGGCCGCGATCGCGCCACCCGGCAGATCGTCGAGCAGCGCGCGAATCGCGCGCACCGATTCGTACGTCTCGGCAAAGCGCACGGCGACCCGCGCGGCGACGTCGCCGCGTGGGTCGCCGTGCGCTTCGACGGGCACCGCGTCGTACGGCGCGAGCCGATGGTCGACGCGCACGTCGCGCGCCTGCCCGCTCGCGCGCGCGGCCAATCCGCACACGCCGAAATGCGCGGCCGTCTGCGCGGCGAGCCGCCCGGTTCCCGCGAAACGGTCCTGCAAGCCGGACTGGTCGTCATAGATCGTCTGCATCGCACGCACCTCGGCCTCGATCCGGTCGCATTGCGCGACGATCGCCGCCGCGTCGTCCGCCGAGACGTCGCGCCCGACGCCGCCCGGCACGACGCGATCCATCAGATGGCGATGCCCGAAGATCCGGTCGTTCAGGCGCAGCCAGTCCTCCTTGAGCCACGAGAATTGCGCGAGGCCGACCGCGAAACCCGCGTCGTTGCCGAGCGCGCCGAGGTCGCCGAGATGATTGGCGACGCGCTCGCGCTCGAGCAGCAGCCCGCGCAGCCGCAGCGCGCGGGCCGGCACGCGAACCGTCAGCGCCTGCTCGAGCGCCATGCAGTACGCCCATGTGAACGCGACCGTCGAATCGCCTGCGATGCGCGCGGCGAGCCGGCTGCCCTCGAACGCGCCCGCGCGCTCGAGGAGCCGCTCGACGCCGCGATGCGCGTAGCCGAGCCGTTCCTCGAGCCGCAGTATCTTCTCGCCGACGACCGAGAAGCGGAAATGCCCCGGCTCGATCACGCCCGCATGAATCGGCCCGACCGCGATCTCGTGCACGCCGTCGCCCGCGACCGGCACGAACGGATAGTCGGCCGTCGCGATCTCGAAGCGTTCGCGGCCCGTCACGCGCTTGCGCAGCGGATGGTAGCCGCGCGGCCATGCGCCGTGAGCGAGCCACGGCCGCACGTCGGTCGCGCCGCGCGCGCGCAGGCCGACGAGGTCGCGGACCGCGCGCTGCATCCGCGTCGCGCCGGCGAAGATCGTCGACAGGTCCGGGTAGTCGCCCATGTCGTCTATGTCGCCCATGTCGCTTCCATCGCCCGTCCCGCCGGCTTCGTCCGCCTTGCCGGCATTGCCCGCTTGGACCGATTCGACCGCTTCGTTCGGTTCATTCTCTTCATTCGCCGCCGGCTCGACCGGCAGCCGCAGCCACAACAGGCCGTCGTCGAGCTCGTACGCGGCGCACACCTCGAAGCGCCCGGCGGCGGGCTCGCCGCCCCAAAGCGCGACGAGCCGCCCGCCGGCCTCGCGGATCGTCTCGGCGGCGCGCGTCCACGCGTCGGCGTCGACCGACGCGAACGCCACGTGCGGCAGCCCCATCTCGCTCGCGAGGCGCGTCCGGCTGGGGAGTTGCAAGGATTCGATCCGCATCGCCTACCCCGCGATCATCGCCGCCGCCTGTCGATACCAGGTCGCGAGATACGGCGGCACGTAGAGCCCGAGCATCAAGCCGAGGCCGAGATGAACGAACACCGGCAGCAGCGCCGGCGGATGCTCGAGCGTCGCGACGCTCGATTCGCCGAACACCATCCGCTGCACGCGCATGAAGATCGCGGCGAACGCCGCCGCGAGCGCGACGAGCAGGAACGGCGCGCTCCACGGCAGCTTCGCGATCGCCGTCGTCAGGATCAGGAATTCGCTCGCGAACACGCCGAAAGGCGGCATCCCGAGAATCGCGAGCGCGCCGAGCATCAGCCCCCAGCCGACCGTCGGACTGACCTGCAGGAGCCCGCGGATGCCGTCGATCGACTGCGTGCGCGCCTTCTGCGCCGCGTGGCCGACCGCGAAGAAGATCGCCGATTTGACGAGCGAATGCACCGTCATGTGCAGCAGCCCCGCGAACGTCGCGACCGGGCCGCCGAGGCCGAACGCGAAGGTCATGAGCCCCATGTGTTCGATCGACGAATACGAGAACAGCCGCTTCACGTCCCTTTGCCGGAACAGCGAGAACGATGCGACGAGCGCCGACGCGAGCCCGAAGCCGACGAGCAGGCGCCCCGGCAGGCCGTTGCCGAGCGCGCCGTCGGCGAGCACCTTGCAGCGCAGCACCGCGTACAGCGCGACGTTCAGCAGCAGCCCGGACAGCACCGCCGAAATCGGCGTCGGGCCTTCGGCGTGCGCGTCGGGCAGCCAGCTGTGCATCGGCACGAGCCCGACCTTGGTTCCGTAGCCGACGAGCAGGAACACGAACGCGATCGACACGATCGTCGGATCGAGCTGCGTCTTGACCGCGTTCAGGCTCGTCCACAGCAGCGCGTCGCCGCCGGCGAGCTGCCGGCCCGCCGCGAGATACAGCAGGATCGTGCCGAACAGCGCCTGCGCGATGCCCACGCCGCACAGGATGAAGTACTTCCACGCGGCCTCGAGGCTCGCCGCACTGCGGTAGACGCTCACGAGCAGCACCGTCGCGAGCGTCGCCGCCTCCATCGCGACCCACAGCACGCCGACGTTGTTCGTGAGCAGCGCGAGCAGCATCGCGAAAATGAACAGCTGGTACATGCAGTGATAGAGCCGCATCCGGGCGTCGCTCATCTTGCCGCGGTCCTGCTCGACGCGCATGTACGGATTCGAGAACAGCGACGTCGTCCAGCCGACGAACGCCGTCAGCGCGACGAGGAACACGTTGAACGGATCGACGAAGAAGAGTTCGCCCACCGCGTACATCGGCCCGTGCGCGACCGTGCGCGCGGCGAGCAAGAGCGTCGCCGCGCACGTGAGGAAACTGAAGCCGACGTTCAGCGCGCGCGCGACGTGCTGCCTGCGCACGAGCGCGAGGCATCCGCCCGCGACGAGCGGAATGCCGAGCGACGCGAGCAGCGCGAAGACGTCATTCATCTTTCAGTTTCTCGAGATGGTGGATGTCGAGGCTGTCGAACTGCTCGCGGATCTGGAACATGAACACGCCGAGGATCAGTATCCCGACGAGCACGTCGAGCCCGATCCCGAGCTCGACGATCATCGGCATTCCGTTGGTCGCCGCCGCGGCCGCGAAAAACAGGCCGTTTTCCATCGACAGGAAGCCGATCACCTGCGGAATCGCCTTCGCGCGCGTGATCATCATCATGAACGACAGCAGCACGCACGCGAGCGCGATGCCGAGCGTGCCGCGCGCGGCCGATTCGGCGAGCCGGCTGATCGGCGCCGCGACGTTGAACGCGACGATCACGAGCGCGATGCCGGCGACGAGCGTCGCCGGGATGTTGAGAAGCGGCTCGACGTCGGCCTTCACGTCGAGCCGCTGCACGAGCCGGTACAGAATCCACGGAATCAGCCCGACCTTCAGCAGCAGCGTGAGCGCGGCGGACACGTACAGGTGCGTGTCCGCCGTCACGAAGCCGAGGATCAGGTTCGCCGACACGAGCGCGACGCCTTGCAGCGTATACAGATGGATCAGCGACAAGATCCTCCGCTGGCTCAGCATCGCGAACGACAAGAGCAGCAGGATCGCCGCGAGGAAATTGATGAGCTGCGTCGCGTAGCCGTGCATCTACGCCCCCAGCAGAAAATGGACGAGCATGCCGATCACCGCGAGCAGGAACGCGGTCGCGAGAAATTCGGGCACGCGAAAGAGGCGCATTTTCGCGTTCGTCGTCTCGACCACCGCGAGGGCCGCGCCGCCGACGAGCAGCTTCACGAAGAGCGCCGGCAGCGCGAGCAGGAGCGCGAGCGGACTGCCCGCCTCGGCGATCCCCCACGGCATGAACAGCGCGAGGCCGATGCACGAATACGCGAAGAGCTTCAGGCTCGCCGCCCATTCCATCAGCGCCAGATGGCGGCCCGAATATTCGAGAATCAGCGCCTCGTGGATCATCGTCAGCTCGAGGTGCGTGGCCGGGTTGTCGACGGGCAGCCGCGCGTTCTCCGCGAGCGACACGAGCGTGAACGCGATTCCCGCGAACGCGAGGCTCGGATAGATCACGAGCTCGCGGTGGCCGAGCGCGGCGACGATGCTCGTCAAGAGCGTCGACTGCGTGATCAGCGACGCCGAGAACAGCACCATCAAGAGCGCCGGTTCCGCGAGGAAGCCGATCAGCATCTCGCGGCGCGCGCCGAGCGTGCCGAACGCGGTGCCGATATCCATCGCCGCGAGCGACAGCGCGACGCGCGCGAGCGCGAACAGGCCGACGAGCGCGATCGCATCGGCCGCGGGCGAGAGCGGCAGCTCGGTCGACAGCGTCGGCACGATCGCGCACGCGAGCGTCATCGCCGCCCAGACGACGTAAGGCGCGCCGCGAAACAGCGCACTCGCGTGCCGCGCGACGACGGATTCCTTGTTGAACAGCTTGTGCAGCATCCGGTACGGCTGCCAGATGCTCGGCGCGCGGCGGTTCTGCAGCCACGCGCGGCACTGGTCGACCCAGCCCGTCAGCAGCGGCGCGGCCGCGAGCGCGACGAGAATCTCGAGCGTCTGCGACAGGATGCCGGAGGCGGTCACCATCGTCTCACCACCGTCAGAAGCACGATCAGCACGACGAAGCTGTACGTCAGGTAGATCGCGATGCGGCCCGTCTGCAGCAATCCGGCGAGCGCCGCGACGCGATTCACGAGCGCCGCGACCGGCTCGTAGAGCAGATGCCATGTGCGATCCGCGACGCTCATCCGGTATTCCGGCCGCGAATCGAACGGCGAAGGCAGCCGCCGCTCGATCCGGAAGAACGGCGTGAAAATCTCGCGGATCGGCTGGCCGAAGCCTTCGGCCGTGTCCTGCATCCGCGCGGTCACGAACGGATGGCCGCACGACCACGGCGCCGCGCGCCTGAGCCGCCCGTGATAGAAGCGCCGCACGAGCAGCCACGCGAGCGCGCAGCACGCGAGAAAGAACAGCATGAAGAGCGCCGGCATGTAGCTCGCGCGCGCGGCCGACACGGGCGCGAACAGCAGCCAGCCGTGGTTCGTGCCGCCGATGCCCGCGCCGATCAGCGAGCGCGTCACCGCGTCGAGCACCTTCACGTACTGGACGGGCGCGAGGCCGAGCAGCACGCTCGCCGCCGCGAACCAGCAGAACGCGACGCGCTCCCACGGGCTCGCGTCGCGCGCGCGCTCGAGCTTCGGCTCGCGCGGCTGGCCGAGGAACACGATGCCGAAAAACTTGACCATCGCATAGCCGGCAAGCGCGGCCGTCAGCGCAACGAGCGCCGCGACGAGCGGCACCGTCATCCCGAGCACCGAATCGGGCAGGCCCGGCGTGAAGAGGAAGCTCTGCACCAGCAGCCACTCCGACACGAAGCCGCTCGACGGCGGCAGCCCGGCGCTCGCGGCGACGGCAACGAGCATCGCCCACGCGGTCCACGGCATGAAGCGGATCAGCCCGCCGAGCCGCCCGAGATTGCGCTCGCCCGTCGCGTGCAGCACGGCGCCCGTGCCGAGGAAGAGCAGGCTCTTGAAGCACGCGTGCGCGACGATCTGATACAGCAGCGCCGTCAGCGACAGCGCGGCGAGCGCGGGCAGACGGTAGCCGAGAAACAGGATCGTGAGGCCGAGGCTCACGCACATCAGCCCGATGTTGTCGATCGACGAATACGCGAGCAGCCGCTTCATGTCGGTCTGGATCGTGCTGAACACGACGCCGAGCAGCGCGCCGAACAGGCCGAGCGCGAGCGTCAGCACGCCCCACCACGCGGCCTGCACATGCAGCAGATCGAGCACCGTGCGCAGGATTCCGTACAGGCCGACCTTCAGCACGAAGCCGCTCAGGAGCGCGGACACGGGCGACGGCGCCGCCGGATGCGCGTCCGGCAGCCAGACGTGCAGCGGAAAGACGCCCGCCTTCGCGCCGAAGCCGGCAAGCGCGAGCAAGAACGCGGCCGACGCGGCGAGCCCGTCGAGATGCTGGACGCGCATGTTCGCGAACGTGTAGTCGCCCGTGCCCGCCTGCAGCAGGCCGAAGCACGAGAGCAGCGCGAGCGCGCCGACGTGCGAGATCAGAAAGTACAGGAACGCCGCGCGGCGGATCTCGGCGATCCGGTGATTCGTCATCACGAGGAAGGCCGCCGACAGCGTCAGCGTCTCCCACGCGACCATGAAGCAGTACGCGTCGTCCGCGACGAGGAGGAGCGCCATGCTTGCCGCGCACGCGTGGTATTCGAAGCAGATGAGCCCGGGCGCCGTGCCCTCGCCCTTGCGAAAGTAGCCGGACGAGAACGCGCCGACGCCCGCCGTCACCATGCCGAGCACGAACAGAAAGTAGGAAGACAGCGCGTCGATGCGCAGATGGAACGGCAGATCGGGCAGGCCGAGCGGCAGCACGACCGTCGACGGCTCGGCGAACACGCCGGCGAATCCGATGCCCGCGAGCGCGAGCCCGGCCAGCGCGCCGAGCGGAAAGAGACCGTGAGCGACCGCACCGGTGCGACGCATGTTCGCGAGTCCGGCGCAGCCGAGCGCGAGCCACGCGAGCGCGACGAGCAGCACGCATCGGAGAAGCAGGCCCTGTTCCATGTTGTTTGACTCGCGGATCGCCTAGCGTCGCGCCAACGGACGTGCCAACGGACGTGCCAACGAGTATGGCGAAGCGGCGCGCGCCGCGCAAGCGGCTAAAGGCCGCGCGAATGCGGCGCCGCAGCGCGCGCGGCGCGTGCCCGCGCCGCCTGTCTCCTGATCGGTTCCGGACGCCGGGCGGGATGTCATCGCAGGACCACGCAGGACCATATCGTTACAAGAGTATGATAATGTCGTTATCATCCTAGCACCATTGTCGATCTGTCACCACACGCGTCGATCCGCATTGCCTCGCGCCCCGTCGCGCCCCGCTTCGCTTCGCGCCTGTTCGGCGCTCGAACGCGAAGGTTGCCGGGCACGCGGGCGCAATGCGCAGGTTCGCCCGCCGCCACGTCACGCCATGCCAGTCGCCTACTTTCGCAGCCTCGCCGGGAAGGATCGCAATCTCGACGCCAACCGGCACCTCGGCTTTTCCCTCGCGTTCGTCGCGGGCGCCGCGAATGCCGGCGGCTTTCTCGCCGTCAAGCAGTACACGTCGCACATGAGCGGGATCGTGTCGGCGATCGCCGATCAGGCGGCGCTCGGCAACGTCGTGCTCGTGTTCGCGGGCGTTGCGTCGCTTGCGTCGTTCCTGCTCGGCGCGGCGGCGTCGGCCGTGCTCGTCAACTGGGGCCGGCGCAAGCGGCTGCACAGCCGCTATGCGTTTCCGCTGCTGCTCGAGGCGTTCCTGCTGCTGTGCTTCGGCCTTCTCGGCAGCCATCTGGCGCTCTGGCGGACGTTCTTCGTGCCTGTCACAGTCGTTCTGCTGTGCTTCATCATGGGCCTGCAGAACGCAATCATCACGAAGCTCTCGAACGCCGAGATCCGCACGACGCACATGACGGGCATCGTCACCGATCTCGGCATCGAGCTCGGCAAGCTGTTCTACTGGAATTCGACGCAGGCCGAGCCCGGCGAGCCGGACGTGTACGCGAACCGGCTGAAGCTGCGCGTGCTCGGCACGATGCTCGCGATGTTCTTCTCGGGCGGCCTCGCGGGCGCGCTCGGTTTCAAGCACGTCGGCTACTCGGTGACGATCCCGCTCGCGGGTCTGCTCGTCGTGCTGGCCGGCGTCCCGATGCTCGATGACCTGCGCGAATGGGCGAGCCGGCCGGGCGGCGGCAGGCGGGCGGGCTGACGGCGCATCGACGGGGTGGAGCGCGGCCCCGTGCCGGTCGGCGCGTCGGCGCGAGGCGATCGCCATTGGCGCGGCTTCGGGCGCAGCCCGTCGCAGTAGAGCGATTTCGCTTCGCGCCCCTAAACCGCCAGCGCCACCGTCCGAGCGCCGGCCATGCGGCGCGTTCGAGCCGCTCGACGAGAACCCCGGGGCGCGAAAGTGCGGTCGAGCGCCGAATTCCAGCGGGTTCAGCCAATCGGTCCAATCCAAGCCGAAGCCGAAGCCGAAGCCGAAGCCGGCAGCATTGTTGCGCGGGTTGCGCCCGCAATTCGTCCCGCCGAAAGCCGTCCGTCAGGCGCCAGCGCCCGCTTCGATCCCCTTGCCGCGCATCGGCTCCCGTCGCCCGGCGCACCTGCCCACTTTCCGAGCACGCACATACCATGTTAATGTTATGTGCATATACACTCCCGCGCACGAAAATGATCGATCACGCGCCGGCCCGTTCCGGCGATTGGCTCAACCGCACGCGCCCCCCGATGCGCGGCCCGACCCGGACGCACGCATGTTCGACATGCATATAGCGCTCCTAGCGCACGACTACGCGCGCCGCGTGCCGCGGGACGTAATGGGCGCGCAGGGCCTCGTGATCGTCGGCGTCGGCAGGAGCGGCGAGCGCGGCTTTCAGATGCTCTACCGCTTCTCGGCCGCGTGCGAGCGCCTCGAGGCGCTCGGCACGAACGTCATCTTCGTCTACCCGAAGGAATCGGCGCGCCACGTGCTGGACCCGATCTCGGTGTCGAGCGCGCAGATCCGGCAGCGCCCCTGCCTCTTCCTCGACGACGACGGGCGCTTCTTCCGGCGGCCGTGCCCGCCCCGCTCGCTGGCGCTCGTGCATCTGAACCGCGACATGAAGCCGCTCGACACGGCGAAAATCGTCCTGCAGGATGGCGCATGGGACGGCGAGCTGCTCGCGTTCCTCGCCCGCGCGCAGGCGCGCGCGATGCACTGAGACTGAGCGCGCAGGCGCGCGAGCCGGCCGCGACGGCCCGCGTGCAACGAATCACTTGAAGGATTCCCGGTGGCACAAGCATTGATCGAGATCGGCCTGAAATGGGGGCGCTACGACGCCGCGTTCGCGGGCCAGGCGCTCGCCGGCGCGGCGGGCCGCTTCCAGAGCGACATCGTCGTCGTCGCGAACGGCCGCCGCGCGAACGCGAAGGACGTGATGTCCGTCGTCGCGCTGCGCGCGAAGCGCGGCACGCAGATGCAGATTCTGTCGAGCGGCCCGGACGAGGACGACGCGCTTCATTCGCTCGCGTCGCTCTTGAGCGCGAACTGACGCGCGGGAGAACCGGCCGATGCAACCACGCTTTCCCGGCATGCCCGCGAACTCGTCCGGGCCGCTGTCCGCGCCGCACCGCTGCGCGCACGCGAACTCGCCCGTCGTGATCGAGACGCCGCACCTCGTGTCGCTCTGCTTCGACGATCGCGGGATGCAAAGCTGCATGTATGTCGACGGCCCGGATCTGCTCGCGCTCGGCTACACGCGCACGATGATGGGCTTTCTGTTGCTGCACTCCGAGCCGCGCCGGATCGCGATGATCGGCTTGGGCGGCGGCTCGCTCGCGAAATATCTGTACCGGCACCTGCCCGACGCGCGCATCACGTCGATCGAGATCAATCCGGACGTGATCGCGCTGCGCGACCGGTTCCGAATTCCGCCCGACGACGCGCGCTTCTCGGTGCTGTGCGCGGACGGCGCCCAATACGTCGCGTCCGCGGGCGACGCGTGCGCGGACGTGCTGATCGTCGACGGCTTCGACGCCGGCGGGCTGCCGCTCGAGCTCGGCAGCCGGCCGTTCTACGCGGACTGCCGCCGCCATCTGGCGGCGGGCGGCGTGCTGGTCGTCAATCTGCTGACCGACGATCCGCGCGTGGCCGATTGCCTCGCCGCACTGCGCGACGTGTTCGGCACCTCGGCCGCGCTCGCGCCCGCCGAGGACAGCGCGTCGAACCTGATCGTCTTCGCGTGGAAAAGCGATGCGCCGCTGCCGTCGCTCGAGACGATGATCGAGCGGGCGAACGCGCTGGCCCGCGGGCACAGCATCGATCTCGTCGAGGCGGCCGTGCGCATCGAACTGGGCGTGAGCTACGACTGGCGCCGGTTCGGCGAACCGGTCGACGCATGATGCGGGCGTGCCCGGCTGCGCCGGAAATGAGGGAACGGACAAAAAATCGTCCGGGAGTCGGCGTGTATTATAATTTGATTAACATACATGCCACTGTGTCCCGCCATGGAAACGAAAAGCGCCCGTCTGACCGTCCTGATCGACCCCTTCAAGAAGAAGGCGTTCGAGCAGTTGTGCGCCGCGCAGGATCTGACGCCGTCGCAGGTCGTGCGTCAGATGATTCGGGATTATCTCGAGCAGCACGGCGTGAGCTACAAGACGCGCAGCCCGGTCGCCCCGCGCGGCGCCGCGAAGCCGCAGCCGCGCCGCAAGAACGCCGCCTGATTCGTGGGCGCGTGTGCGCCCGTGTCGCACCTTGTCGTGCCGTGCCGTAGAAAGCAGCAATGATACCTTGTGATGTCTGTCAGCCGCTCCTCGCCGAGCGGCATCCGGAGTCGGGCGATGTTCCGCTCGATGCGCTCGGCAAGCCGACCAAGCTGCGGCCGCTGTTTCGCAAGCCGCTCATGATCGGCAAGTTCCGCTGCCGCGCCTGCGGCGCGAACTGGATCCGCGAATCGGACGCGTCCGCGCCCGGCCAGGTTCACTGGCTCTTCCTCGGCGACGCGACGAGCATCCTCGAACCGTCCGCGCGCAAGCGCCCGCCGTCGAGCGCCGAACGCAGCGCCGCGGCCGAGCCGCACGCGCCGCCTGCCGGCGCCGAGCAGGCCGCGTGATCGTTCAGCGCGCGGCGGCGCCCGCGATCGGCACGCGCCGGATCTCCGCCAGATAGAGGATGATCAGCGACACCCAGACGATCCCGTACAGGAACATGAAGCACGTCGAGCGCACGCGAAGCAAGTCGACGAGCGCGCCGAAGATGATCGGCAGCAGGAAGCCGCCGAGCCCACCCGCGAGCCCGACGATGCCGGTGACGACGCCCATGTTGTCCGGAAAATCGTCGGCGACGTACTTGAACGTCGACGCCATCCCGAACGCGAACACGGCGCCCAACACGAACGTCAGCACGACGAACGCGGCGAGCGGAATATGGAGACGCAGCGTCGCGGTGCCGTCGACCGTGTGGATCACGAGGTCGGTCGGCGGATAGGACAGCAGGAACAGGCAAATCCACGCGACCCACAACCCCCACCATGTGACCGCGTGCGCGCCGTAGCGGTCGGCGAGCGCGCCGCCGAGCGCGCGCAGCACCGAGCCCGGCAGCGAGAAGCCCGCCGCGAACGCGGACGCGGCGACGAGCGACATTCCATAGCCGTTCTTCAGGTACTGCGGCATCCACAGCGACAGCGCGGTAAAGCCGCCGAACGTGATCGAGTAGTACTGGCAGAGCTTCCACACGCGCCGATCGCGCAGCACCCCGAACGATTCGAGCCACGAGCCCTTTTGCGCGCCCGCGCCGGGATCGGGCGCCGACGCGAACCAGAAGATCGCCGCGGTGACGAGAAGCGCGACCGCGTACACGCGCGGCACGACGCGCCAGCCGTACGCGGCGAGCAGCAGCGGCGTGACGAACAGATTGACCGCCGCGCCGGCCGTACCCGCGCCGAACACGCCCATCGCAAGCCCGCGCCGCTGTGGCGGGAAGAAGCGCGCGACGTATGGCGTGCCGACCGCGAACGACGCGCCGACGCAGCCGAGAAAGAGCCCGATCAGCAGGAACTGCCAAAGCGCGGTCGCGTAGCTGACCGCATAGACGGGCACCGCGCAGACGACGAGCAGCACCGTCATCACGATGCGCCCGCCGAAGCGGTCGGTCCATGCGCCGAGCGGCAGCCGCATCAATGCGCCCGTCAGCACGGGCGTCGACGTGAGCATCCCGAACTCGGTCGCGTTCAGATGCAAGTCTTCGCGCAGCTGGATGCCGAGCACGCCGAACATCATCCAGACGACGAAGCAGACGAGGAACGCGAACGTGCTCGCGAAAAGCACCGACCACGCGCGCGCGGGAATCGCCGGCGCATGGTCGAGCGCGCCGGAATCGTGCTGTGAGACCATGTCCGCCCTCCTTTCCCGATCAGTTCATTGAACCAGCGGGCCGTTCGCGTCGCCGAACGCGACGCCCTCGACGCGCGCGCCGCTCGCGAGAATCGTCACGTATTGCTGGATCGCCTTGTGCCGCACGCGCTCGGCGAGGAACGCGGCGATGTCGGCGGCGACCGCGTCGAACGGCACCGGATCGCCCGGCACGCGGCGCTCGATCCGCACGATGTGAAAGCCGAAGCGCGTGTTCACGAGGCGCGGCAGCACGCCGAGGTCGGGCGCATCGAACACGGCCGCCTCGAACTCCGGCGCCGAATCGCCGCGCAGCAGCTGCCCGAGGCTGCCGCCCACGCTCGCCGACGGGCAGTTCGAGAGCTCGCGCGCGAGCGCCTCGAACGTTTGCGGATCGGCGAGCACGCGCGCGAGCGTCGCTTCGGCCTCGCGGCGCAGCGGCGCGAGCGGCGTCGCGTCCGTCACCGCGAACAGGATGTGGCTCGCGTAGGCGATGTCGCGCCGGCGAAAGCGCGCCGCGTGGTTCCGGTAGTAGCGCTCGCAGTCCTCGCGCGCCGGCTGCGGCAAGTGCGTGAGCTCGCGCTCGAGCAACGCGTCGAGCGCGTCGTCGTCGAGCGGCGCGCCTTCGGCGCAGAGGCCGAGCGCGATCGCACGCTGCCGCAGCAGTTCGCGCACCACGAGCGCGCGCCGCGCCGCGTCGAGCGGATCGCCGGCGTCGGCATGGTGCGCGCGCTCGTCGGCGATCTCGGCCGCGCCGATCTCGACGCCGTTGACGCTCACGCGCGCATGCGCCCCCGCGTCGAGGGTTTCGTCGATCGTATTCATCAGCTGCTCGTCAACGCTTGCGCACGAGCTGGTACGGCCGGATCAGGTACGCGAGCGACGCGAACCCGCTCCAGATGTGCACCATCCGCGTGAACGGCGACACGAGGAAGATCGTGAAGCCGAGCAGGATGTGCGCGCGATACGTCCACGGCACGCCGGCGAGCAGATCCGCGACGCCCGGCCGGAACGTGACGACGCCCTTCACGTAGTCGGTCAGCACCTCGAACATCGCGCCGTCCATGTGCCGCGCGGACAGCACGACCGTGCCGAGCCCGAGCGCGAGCTGCGCCCAGAGCATCAACACGATCAGGATGTCGGACTTGCGGCTGTTGCGGCGAATGCGCGCGTCGCCGAGCCGCCGCGCGATCAGGATCGTGAGCCCGACGATCGCGACCGCGCCCGCCGCGCCGCCGCCCACCATCGCGACGAGCTGATGCGCGGACGCCGACAGGAACGGCGACACGAGCCAGTGCGGCGCGAGAAAGCCGGCGAAGTGGCCGATCACGACGACGAGCACGCCCCAGTGGAACAGGTTGCTGCCGAGCCGCAGCGCGCCGTGCCGCAGCAACTGCGACGAATCGCTCTTCCACGTGTACTGCTCTCGATCGAAGCGGATCAGGCTGCCGATCAGCAGCACCGCGAGACAGAGGTACGGATAGAGGCCGAACAGAAACGTATTCAAGTAATCGCTCATGGGCTTCTCCTGATCCTTCGCCGGGTACTTTCGCCGGGTACTTCGTTGATCCTGCGCCAGGGCCTTGCGCCGCCCGCCCGCGCCGCCGGCCTTCGCATCGTCGCGCCGTCGGCCAGACGGCCGCGCGCGGCCCGTTGCGCGACCTGGGGAAACACTGATTCAATCGCTCGCAGCGCCGCAAACCCTTGTCGGGCCATGCTCAGTAGCGCGAATCCGGCCTTTGATCAGCGTTTCCCTAGCGGCCCGGCCGCTTGTCGTAAAACCGCACGGGCTCCGCCGCGCCCGGCGTCTCCGCGCCGACGAAGCGAACCGGTTCGTCCGCGTAGTCGGCGTCGAGCGCGCGGTGATCGACTGCCGTGTGCGCATCGTCGTCCGGCGACTCGGGCACGTCCGCCCGCCCCTTGCCCGCGAGCGACAACAGCGCGCCGATCGCGAAGCCGTAATGGCTGCCGCGCTTCGCGAGCGCCGTTGCCAGCGCCTGCAGAATCTCGGCCGTCTCCTCGAGCAGATTGCGCGCGTCGCGCTCCGGCAGCCGCGACAGATATTCGAGGAACACCGGCAGATAATCGGGCAACTCGTGCGCGCTCAGATAGAGCCCGTGCCGCTCGTACATCTGCAGCAGATCGACCATCGCCTGGCCCCGGTCGCGCGATTCGCCGTGCACGTGCTCGAACAGATGCAGCGACGTCGCGCGGCCGCGATCGAAGAGCGCGACGTAGTTCTCCTGCAGCGTCAGCAAGTCGCGCTCGCCGAGATACGCGACAAGGCGCGCGAGCCCCGCGCGCGCGCCGTTCGTCAATCCCTTCGCGTCGCGCAGGCACGCGTCGATCGAAGGCAGCGCGTCGACAAGCGCGTCGCCCGGATAATCGAGCAGCGCCGACAGCGCCGCGTATACCGCGCCGCGCGGCTCGAGCGGTGCGTCGCTCATCGCTCCACCTCCTTGATCGGAATCGTCCGCTGGCCTTTCTTCATGCCGAACAGGCTCGCCTCCGACGTGCCGCCCGAGCAGCCGTTGCCGAACGAGAAGCCGCACGACGCGCGCAGATCGAACGCGTCCTCCGCGTATTCGCGATGGGTCGTCGGGATCACGAAGCGATCCTCGTAGTTCGCGATCGCGAGATAGCGATACATCTCGTCGACCTGCGCGATCGACAGGCTCGCCTGCTTCAGCACGCCCGGCGCGTCGACGCGATCGACATGCCGCGCGCGCATGAACGCGCGCATCGCGAGCAGCCGCTCGAGCGCGAGCTTCACCGGCGCTTCGTCGCCCGCCGTCAACAGGTTCGCGAGATAGCGCAGCGGAATGCGCAGCGATTCGACGTCGGGCAAATAGCCGTTCATCCCGAGCGTGCCGCTGTTCGCGGCCGCGTTGATCGGCGACAGCGGCGGCACGTACCAGACCATCGGCAGCGTCCGGTACTCCGGATGCAGCGGGAACGCGATCTTCCAGTCGATCGCCATCTTGTAGACGGGCGAGCGCCTCGCCGCGTCGAGCCACGCGGCCGGCACGCCGTCGCGCTCCGCCTGAGCGGCGATCGCCGGATCGTTCGGATCGAGAAAGAGCGACAGTTGCGCACCGTACAGATCCGTTTCCCGCTCGACGCTCGCCGCGTCGCCGATGCGATCCGCGTCGTACAGCAGCACGCCGAGATAGCGAATGCGGCCGACGCAGGTCTCCGAGCACACGGTGGGCTGCCCCGCCTCGATGCGCGGATAGCAGAAGATGCATTTCTCCGCCTTGCCGCTTTGCCAGTTGTAGTAGATCTTCTTGTACGGACAGCCGGACACGCACATTCGCCAGCCGCGGCACTTGTCCTGATCGATCAGCACGATGCCGTCTTCCTCGCGCTTGTAGATCGAGCCCGACGGGCACGCGGCGACGCACGCCGGATTCAGGCAGTGCTCGCACAGCCGCGGCAAGTACATCATGAACGTGTTCTCGAACTGTCCGTAGATGTCCTTCTGAACGTGATCGAAGTTGTAGTCCTTCGAGCGCTTTTCGAATTCGCCGCCGAGAATCTCCTCCCAGTTCGGCCCCCACTCGATCTTCTCGAGCCGCTCGCCGCTCACGAGCGAGCGCGGCCGCGCGACAGGCATCGCGCGCGCGTCGCCCGCTTCCTGCAGATGCGCGTAGTCGAACGTGAACGGCTCGTAGTAATCGTCGATCTCCGGCAGATGCGGATTCGCGAAGATCTGCGCGAGCAGCCGCCACTTGCCGCCGAGGCGCGGCTCGATCCTGCCGTCCGCGCGCCGCTTCCAGCCGCCGCGCCAACGCTCCTGGTTTTCCCAGTCCTTCGGATAGCCGATGCCCGGCTTCGTCTCGACGTTGTTGAACCACGCGTACTCCATCCCTTCGCGGCTCGTCCACACGTTCTTGCACGTGACCGAGCACGTGTGGCAGCCGATGCACTTGTCGAGATTGAGCACCATTGCGATCTGCGCGCGAATCTTCATCGCGTTTCTCCTGCGTCGGCATTGCGTGCGGCCGGTGCGGCCGATGCGCCGGCAGCAGTCGCGCCGCCTTCGCGCTCATCTTCGCCGTCGAGCCAGTCGATCCGTTTCATCTTGCGCACGATCAGGAACTCGTCGCGATTCGAGCCGACGGTGCCGTAATAATTGAAGCCGTACGACAGCTGCGCGTAGCCGCCGATCATGTGCGTCGGCTTCAGCGACACGCGCGTGACCGAGTTGTGGATGCCGCCGCGCGTGCCGGTGATCTCCGAGCCCGGCGTGTTCACGATCTTCTCCTGCGCGTGATACATCATCACCATCCCGCGCGGCACGCGCTGGCTCACGACGGCGCGCGCGCACAGCGCGCCGTTCGCGTTGTAGCACTCGATCCAGTCGTTGTCGGCGACGCCGATCGTCTGCGCGTCGCGCTCCGACATCCAGACGATCGGCCCGCCGCGCGAGAGCGTCAGCATCAGCAGGTTGTCCGTGTACGTGCTGTGGATGCCCCACTTCTGATGCGGCGTGATGAAGTTCAGCACGATCTCGGGATTGCCGTTCGAGCGCTGGCCGACCATGTGCGCGTAGCTGCCGGTATCGACGGGCGGCTTGTATGCGCAGAGCGACTCGCCGAACGCGCGCATCCACGGATGATCCTGATAGAGCTGCTGCCGCCCGCTCAGCGTGCGCCACGGCACGAGCTCGTGCACGTTCACGTAGCCCGCGTTGTACGACACGTGCTCGGATTCGATTCCGCTCCACGTCGGCGACGAGATGATCTTGCGCGGCTGCGCCTGGATGTCGCGAAAGCGGACTTTCTCGTCCTCGCGCGCATGCGCGAGATGCGCGTGCTCGATGCCGGTGACGCGCGAGAGCGCCTGCCACGCCCTCACCGCGACCGCGCCGTTCGTCTCCGGCGCGAGCGCGAGGATCACCTCGGCCGCGTCGAGCGCGCTGTCGATCCGCGGGCGGCCTTGCGCGCAGCCGTCCTCGGTCACACGATAGTTGAGCGCGCCGAGCAGCGCGACCTCGTCCTTCGTGTCCCAGCCGATGCCCTTGCCGCCGTTGCCGAGCCGGTCCATCAGCGGCCCGAGCGACGTGAACTTGCGGTACGTGCTCGGATAGTCGCGATCGACGACGGTCACGGCCGGCATCGTCCTGCCGGGAACCGCGTCGCATTCGCCGCGCTTCCAGTCGCGCACGTCGAACGGCTGCGCGAGCTCCGCCGGGCTGTCGTGCGCGATCGGCGAAAGCACGATGTCGCGCTCGACCCCGAGGTGGCCGTCGGCCAGTTCCGAGAAGCGCTTCGCGATGCCCTTGAAGATCTCCCAGTCGCTCTTCGACTGCCACGCCGGATCGACCGCGGCCGACAGCGGATGGATGAACGGATGCATGTCCGACGTGTTCATGTCGTCCTTCTCGTACCACGTGGCGGTCGGCAGCACGACGTCGGAGTACATGCAGGTCGTCGACATCCGGAAGTCGAGCGTGACGAGCAGATCGAGCTTGCCGCGCGGCGCCTGCGCGCGCCACGTCACTTCCTCGGGGCGCGCGCCTTCGCCTTCGCGGATCTCGTCGCCCTGCACGCCGTGCGTCGTGCCGAGCAGGTGCTTCAGGAAATATTCGTGGCCCTTGCCCGACGAGCCGAGCAGGTTCGAGCGCCACACGAACAGGTTGCGCGGGAAGTTCTCGGGCGCGTCGGGGTCCTCGCACGCCATCCTCAGCTCGCCCGACGCGAGCCGCCGCGCGATCTCCGCGCCCGCGTGCGCGGGATCGGCGATGTCCGCGCCGACGCGCAGCGGATTCGCGGCGAGCTGCGGCGCGGACGGCAGCCAGCCCATCCGCTCGGCGCGCACGTTGTAGTCGATCGGCGCGCCGTGGAAGCGGCTCTTGTCGGCGAGCGGCGACAAGAGCGCGGCCGGGTCCATCGGGTCGTAGCGCCACTGGTCGGTGTGCGCGTAGAAGAACGATGTCGAATTCATCTGCCTGGGCGGCCGGTGCCAGTCGAGCGCGAACGCGAGCGCGGTCCAGCCGGTCTGCGGCCGCAGCTTTTCCTGGCCGACGTAGTGCGACCAGCCGCCGCCCGATTTGCCGATGCAGCCGCACATGATCAGCATGTTGATGATCGCGCGGTACGTCATGTCCATGTGGAACCAGTGGTTGATCCCCGCGCCGACGATCACCATCGATTTGCCCTGCGTCTTGTGCGCGTTTTCCGCGAACTGCCGCGCGACGGCGATCGCGTCGCCGCGCTTCACGCCGGTGATCGCCTCCTGCCACGCGGGCGTGTACGGCACGTCGTCGTCATAGGTCTTCGCGACGTCGCGGCCGCCCAGGCCCTGATCGATTCCGTAGTTCGCGACGAACAGGTCATAGACGGTCGCGACGAGCATCTCGCCGTTTGGCGTCGCGACGCGCCGCGCGCCGATCTTGCGCGACAGCTCGGACGGATGCGCGGTGTGATCGAAATGCGCGTGCGGCTGGTTGCCGAAGTACGGAAACAGCACGTCGACGACTTCGTCATGCGCTTTCGCGAGCGACAGCCGCGGCGCGAGCGCGTCGCCCGCCGACGTCTCGGCCTTCAGGTTCCACTTGCCGCGATCGCCGCCGTCCTGCTGCGCCCAGCGAAAGCCGATCGAGCCGACCGGCACGACGAACTCGCCCGTCGCGTCGTCGATCATCACGGTCTTCCATTCCGGGCGCCCGGTTTCGCCGAGCGCGCCGTCGAAGTCGGACGCGCGCACGAGCCGCTCGGGCACGTAGCCCGCGCCATGCGGCACGAGCCGCACGACGCACGGCATATCCGTGTAGCGGCGGCAATAATCGGAGAAATAGTCGCTCGCCCCGTCGACGTGGAATTCCTTCAGGATCACGTGCCCCATCGCGAGCGCGAGCGCCGCGTCGGTGCCCTGCTTCGGATGCAGCCACAGGTCGCCGAACTTCGCGCCTTCGGCGTAATCGGGGAACACCGACACGATCTTCGTGCCCCGGTAACGCGCCTCGACGAGGAAGTGCGCGTCGGGCGTGCGCGTCTGCGGGACATTGGAGCCCCACATCATGATGAAGGTCGAGTTGTACCAGTCGGCGGACTCGGGCACGTCGGTCTGCTCGCCCCACGTCTGCGGCGACGCGGGCGGCAGATCGCAATACCAGTCGTAGAAGCTCAGGCACACGCCGCCCACCAGCGACAGATAGCGCGAGCCCGCCGCGTACGACACCATCGACATCGCCGGGATCGGCGAGAAGCCGACGACGCGGTCCGGCCCGTGGCGGGCTATCGTATGAACATTCGCCGCCGCGACGATCTCGTTGACTTCGTCCCACGTCGCGCGCACGAAGCCGCCGAGGCCGCGGCGGCTCTGATAGGCGCGCCGCGCGTCTTCGTCGTCGACGATCGAGCGCCACGCGTCGACGGGCGCCATCGTGCGGCGCCGCGCGCGCCACAGCTTGACGAGCGCGCTGCGCACGAGCGGGTACTTGAGCCGGTTCGCGCTGTACAGGTACCACGAGTACGACGCGCCGCGCGAGCAGCCGCGCGGCTCGTGGTTCGGCATGTCCGCTCGCGTGCGCGGATAGTCGGTCTGCTGCGTCTCCCACGTGACGATGCCGCCCTTCACGTAGACCTTCCACGAGCACGAGCCGGTGCAGTTCACGCCGTGCGTCGAGCGGACGATCTTGTCGTGCTGCCAGCGCTGCCGGTAGCCCTCTTCCCACTTCCGGTCCTCGTCGGTGACCGCGCCGTGCCCGTCGGAAAACTGCGGGCGGGCCGTCGTGAAAAAGCGCAGCCTGTCCAGGAAATGGCTCATGGCGATCCTTGTGGGGGAGTGAGGCGCACGGTTTTGAATCTAGCAACGGCCTTCCGCAAAGTAAAGGTAACGTAACCAATCGCGGCCGCCGTCGCGCCCGCGCGGAGCGCGCGCCGCCGCCGGCCGGGGCGGCGCGCCGCGGCGCCGGCCGGGCATTTGCGCCGATCGGGCCGGCGCCGGCATCCGATGCAAAATCGGCCGGGCGCCGCCATTGCGCGGCCGAATCCGCCGACGCGGCAGCGAAATAATCGGTAACGGAAAACTCGCGCCGCACGCCATTCGAATGATCGCCAAGACATGGAAAATGCCGATGGCGAGGTCTCGCCGAATATCGGTGAAATCGATGACGCGCGCATGGCGGCGCAAAAAATGCCGATCGCGCGCGCGGCGCATTCTTGCCCGTCGCGCGAATGCCGCACCGCACGATGCGATGCGCGGCTCGCGGACGTTGACGGCGGCTCGCGCGCGCGTGTCGAGTCCGCGCGGCTGTGCCGGGTGGGAACCGATTGCCTCGCGGCGCAATATTTGAAAGAATTCGGCACGCGGCGCCTCCGCGTTGTCGCATTGCCGAAAATGACGGGAATCACGCAAAATATCGGCATTCCAATACCCGCCGCGTATCGAGCGCATTCGCTCGATGCCCCCCAACCAGCAACACCGGCATAACGAAGCATAGGTATGAATTCATGACCGCCAGCGGGTTCAGCCCTGGCGCATCGCGCGATGCGTCCCGCACCGACCGGCGCGCCGCGCTCGTGGCCGTGGCCGTCGCCGCGCTGGGCATCGCCGCGTCGTACGGCGTCGCGCGCCTCGTGCTGCAGCAGGAGCGCGACGCCGCGCAGGCCCGTTTCGAGCGCCGCGCCGCACATGTGACGACAACCCTGCGCCAGGAGCTGCTGACCGCCACGACGGTGCTGCGCGGCGCGCGCGGCATGCTCGGCTCGAACGCGTCGCCCGCCGCCGGCGGCTGGGCGAACTATCAGGCGCAGCTCGATCTCGACCGTGCGCGCTCGCCGATCCGCTCGCTTGGCTTCATCGACGCGAAAGCGATCGTCGGCGCCGCGCAAGCGAGCGTCGATCCGCAGGCGCGCGCCGCGCTGCTGCGCGCGGCCGACTCCGGCCTCGCGACGCTCGACGCCCATGCGGCGCCGGCCGACGGCACGTACGCGCCGGACAACGGCGCCGGCACGCTCGCGCTCTACCTGCCCGTCTACGCCGCGAACGAAGCGCTGCCCGCCGCGGAGCGCCGCCGCGCCGACACGTCGGGCTTCTTGGTCGCGACGCTCGATCCGCGGCGGCTCGTCGAGCTGTCGACGTCGAACGATCGCGACATCGACCTGCGCCTGACGGCGGGCGAGCGCGGCGCGCTCGTCTACACGACCGATCGCGACGACGCCGGCGCGGACTCGTCGCATCCGCCGCTCACGCGAGCGGACCCGCTCAATTTCGGCGGCACGCCGCTCACCCTCGCCTACAAGACCGAGAACCGCTGGGCGGCGATCCGCTCGAACGCCGTCGCGACCACGGTGCTCGTCGCCGGCGCGGCCACCTCCGCGCTGTTCGCGGTGCTCGCGTATCTGCTCGTCGGCCGGCTCGGCGCGCGCAGCGAATACGCCGACGACAGCCCGCTCAACGAAGCGCGGATGATGGGCATCATCCGCTCGTCGATGGAAGCGATCATCACGGTGGACGACAGGCAGACCATCGTGATCTTCAATCCGGCCGCCGAGCGCGTGTTCGGTGTGTCCGCGATGGATGCGATCGGCTCGTCGCTGTCGCGCTTCATCCCCGAGCGCTTTCGCCCGGCGCACGCGAAGCACGTCGAGCAGTTCGGCGTGACGGGCGTGTCCGAGCGGCAGATGGGCCGCCAGCGCGTGCTGTTCGGGCTGCGCGAGAACGGCGAGGAGTTTCCGATCGAGGCGTCGATCTCGCAGATCCGCGACGGCTCCGGCAAGCTGTACACGGTGATGCTGCGCGACGTCACCGAGCGCGTGCGCGCCGAGAATGCGCTGCGCCAGTCGCGCGAGGAGCTGCGCGAGCTGTCCGCGAACCTGCAGAACGTGCGCGAGGAGGAGAAGACGCGAATCGCGCGCGAGCTGCACGACGATCTCGGTCAGCAGCTCACCGCGCTCAAGATGGACGTATCGGCAATCGCGATCGCACTCGCCCGCCATCGCGAGGAGCAAGCCGACGCGCAGCCGATCGCGGCCGTCGAGCAGCAGTTGCAAGGGATGCGGCGGCTCATCGATTCGACGGTTGCGTCGGTGCGGCGCATCGCGGCCGACCTGCGGCCCGTGATGCTCGACGATCTCGGTCTCGTGCCCGCGATCGAATGGCTCGCAAACGATTTCACGAATCGCTACGGGATCGACGTCGAGCGCCGGCTCGACACGGCCGACACGCGCTTCACGAACGCCGGCGCGACGACGCTGTTCCGGATCGTCCAGGAGGCGCTCACCAACGTCGCGCGCCACGCGGACGCGTCCCGCGTGGACCTCACGCTCGCGATCGACCAGGACTTGTGCCTGCTGCAGATCAAGGATGACGGCCGCGGCGTGCAGCCCGGCGAGCGTCGCGACAGGCACGGCGACAAGTCGTTCGGGCTCATCGGCATCCGCGAGCGCGCGCACATGCTGAGCGGCACCGTCACGATCGATTCCGTGCCCGGACAGGGCTTCTCGATCAAGGTCGCGCTGCCGCTCGCGGCGATCCGGCAACAGGACGCGCTCCTATGATCAAGGTCTTGATCGCGGACGATCACGCGCTCGTGCGCGACGGCCTGCGTCACATTCTCGGCAGCGCGACGGGCTTCGAGGTCGTCGGCGAGGCGTGCGACGGCATCTCGACCATCGAGCTGATGCGCTCGGCCGACGCGCAGGTGCTGGTGCTCGACCTGTCGATGCCGGGCCGCAACGGCATCGATCTCATCAAGCAGATCAAGGAGGAAAAGCCCGCGCTGCGCATCCTCGTGCTGACGATGCATGCGGAGCAGCAATACGCGTCGCGCGCGTTTCGCGCGGGCGCGTCCGGGTACATGACGAAGGAAAGCGCGAGCGCGGAGCTCGTCGGCGCGCTGACGAAGATCGCGGCGGGCGGCGTCTACGTGAGCCTCGCGATGGCCGAGCGGCTCGCGCAGAGCCTGAACGAGCCCGTCGAATCGCTGCCGCACCAGCGCTTGTCGGACCGCGAGTTCGACGTGTTCCGCCGGATCGCCGCCGGCGAGACGATCACCGAGATCGCGCAGGCGCTCGACGTGAGCGCGAAGACGGTCAGCACCTACAAGGCGCGCATCCTCGAGAAGATGCAGATGCCGCACGATGCGGCGCTCGTGCGCTACGCGCTGCGGCACAAGCTGTTCGACGACAGCGACGAAGTCTGATCGAGCGCGTCGCGACGGGCGGGCCGCGCGCGCCTGCGCCGCTCGCTCGTTCGTTCGTGCGCTTCCCGGCCCGCCTGCCGGCCGCGGGTTCGCCGCTTGCGTTCGCCCGCTATCGTCCTTACCGGGCGGCGCTCGTCGCCCGTGGCTGACCGATTCCGCCCGATTCGAATCGATTTGGCCCGATCTCGCCTGCCGTTGCGGCGGCGGCGCGCTTTCCACGAGCCGCCGCTCGACAACTCGACCGCTCGCCGCCCCGCGCCCTCCGCGCGATGCGCCACGGCCAGGCCGGCCGTGCCCTCGACGCCGGCCCCCTGAGCGCGCCGTTTCCGCCGCACGTTCCGCCTCCACCGCCCCGCGCCCCGGCGCCTGTCCGCATCCGCGCAATCCCTCGTAGGAATATCCCTACATCGAACCCGCCATTGCCTACCCCATTTTCACCCGGCGCTGATTTCGCGCCGCGCCCGGGCCGACCATACTGCCGGTCATGGATGCACGCGAGTCAACTCCTCCGCTGAGAGTCTTTCTCGCCGACTACGCGGCCCCGGTCAGAGATCGCCTTACGTCGCTGTTCGAGACGATCCTCGGGGTCGAGGTGGTCGGCGAGGCCGAGGACGCTCCGGCCGCGCTCGCGGGCATTCTCGAAACGGGCGCCGACGTCGCCGTCATCGAGCTGAGACTGACGGGCGGCAGCGGACTCGAGTTGATTTCGGCGCTGACGCGCGCCGCTCCGAAGGTGGTCAAGATCGTGCTGACCAACCTGTCCGGACCGGCATTTCGCGCGGCATGCAGCGACGCGGGAGCGGATTTCTTCTTCGACAAGACCGCCGACGTCGACGCCGCCTGCCGCACCGTGAGGACCCTGGCCAGCGCGCGTCGACCGCACGCAGCCGAATGACAGGAGCAGATCATGTTGCAAGCGCAAACGCAGAACGCCTTGACGCCCGCGGCGCAGCAGCGCGCGATGATAGCGGTGCGTGCGGCCGCGCGTGACGACGCGGCCAAGCGTCCGGCCACGCGCTGCTCGAACTGCGCGATGCGCAGCGTCTGCATGCCCGCCGACCTGACCGTCAACGAATTCGCAAAGCTCGACGCGCTGATCTGCTCGACGCGTCAGGTCAAGCGCGGCGACACGCTGTTCCGCACGCACGACACATTCCAGAGCATCTACGCGGTGCGCACCGGCTCGTTCAAGACGGTCGTCATGCATCGCGACGGCCAGGAGCACGTGACGGGCTTCCAGATCGTCGGCGAGACGATGGGCCTCGACGGCGTGTGCGCCGGCCGCCACAACAGCGACGCGGTCGCGCTCGAGGACAGCACCGTCTGCATCATTCCGTTCGCGCAGCTCGAAGTCGTGTGCCGCGACGTGAAGCCGATGCAGCATCACGTGCATCGCCTGATGAGCAGCGAGATCGTCCGCGAGTCGAGCCAGATGATGCTGCTCGGCACGATGACGGCCGACCAGCGCGTCGCCGCGTTCCTGCTCAACATCTCCGAGCGTTTCCAGAAGCGCGGCTACTCGGCCGCGGAATTCAACCTGCGGATGACGCGCGAGGAAATCGGCTGCTATCTGGGAATGAAGCTCGAGACCGTCAGCCGGATGTTGTCGAAGTTCCAGCGCGACAAGCTGATCGCGCCGCGCGGCAAGCAGATTCGCATCATCGATCCGGTCGGCCTCGCGCGCGTGTGACGCGCGGCGGCCACGCGGATCGCGGAACAATCGCTACGGGGAAAGAAAAAAGCTACGGGGATAGAAAAAAGACAGGCAGGCCGGACATCACGAGGAAGGCCCGGCGCACGCCGGGCCGCGACGGGGCCGAACCATACGGGGAGCAAACTGGCTGGCACGAGCAGAACGAGATCGAAAATCGACGGCTGAATACCCTACCTCGAAAGAGGCGCTTGAGGACGGCGTAGCGATACGGCCGTCCATTTTTTTTGCCAACGCCCGGCCGCTCGCGCCGGGCGTTTCGTCGCCGATGTGCGCCGCCTCGTCACTTCGCCGCGGCGCGTCCGTCGATCGGCGTCGCGCGCGCGTTACGAGCGCACCGGCAGCACGAGCGTCGACTGCTTGTTCGGATCGAACTCGAACGTCACGCCGAAGCGCTCGCCCGGATTGACGGGCGGCTGATACAGGCTGTCGTACGTGTCGAGCACGATGCCGATGTGGTGGCCCGCCGGCACGTCGTACGCGGTCGCCGAAAACTCGATCGGGAAATCGATCGTCGCGCCCGGGCTCGCCCAGTGCACGGTCCGCGCGCCGTGCGTGATCAGCTTGCCGAAGCCGAGCGCGTCGACGTCGTACAGGTACGCGACGACCTGCGCGCGCGCCTGCGACGGCGTCGCGCGCAGGTTCAGCTGCGCGATGCCGCGCAGATGCAGCGGCTGCGCGAGCGGCGCGCCCTCGTAGCGCACGCCCGTCGCGAGATTGACGGTGGCGAGCTGATTGACGACGGGCGCGCCGAGGCTCTCGCCGAACGTCGACAGCACCGGAATCGGGCCGCTCGTCGCGGTCGTGTCCGCGAAGTTCTGGATCAGATCGCCGCCCGCGGTGCGGTTCGGCCCGCTCTGCAGCGCGCCCGACACGCCCTTCTTGCACAGGCACGACAGATCCCAGCGCAGCGGGCCGCGCGGCGCGACGTACAGCGTCTGCGCCTGCACGTTGCTCGCGGGCCACGTGTCGAACGATTCGCGCGTGTTCGTGAACTTGATCTGCATCGACACCTTCGGCTCCGTGTCGACGCCGTTCTGCACGCCTTTCAGCCAGCGGTCGAACCAGCGGTGCGCCTGGTCGTACGGAACGTTCGGCGCGCCGACGAGCGCGCCCGGAATCTCGGCCTGCGCATGGATGCCCGGATTCAGCACGAGCTTTTTCGGCACCGTCAACTGCGAGAACAGCTTCAGCGACGAGTTCGGCGTGAACATGTCGTCTTCGAAATTCTTGCTGATGAAGACCGGCGCGCCGCGGCGGTTCAGCGCGTCGAGATACGTCGACGGCGAGCGCACCCGCGCCCACGCGATGATCTCGTCCGCCTTGGCCCGCGTCGTGTTCGGATCGAGCAGCGCCTTCACGTACTGGTCGACGATCGGATCGAGCCGCCCCGTCACCTTGCCGGACAGGAACAGCACCGCGCTCCACGTCGCGTTCGGCGACTGCGCGCCGTAGAGCTGATCGGCGAGATCGCCCCAGCCGGAGAGCACGGCCGCCGTCTTCAGCCGCTTGTCCTGCGCGAGCGCGAGGAGCGACAGCCCCGCGCCGTACGAAATGCCGCTCGCCGCGAGCTTGTCGGGATCGGCGGGCGTGTTCGCCGACACCCAGTCGAGCGCCGACGATACGTCCTTCACGTCCTGCGGGCTCGCGACCTCGACCTGCCCGCCCGACAGATAGAAGCCGCGCGCGGTGTACGCGAGCACGATGTAGCCGTCCTGCGCGAGCTTGCGCTGCTGGCCGAGATACTCGAAGAAATCGGCTGCGGCCCAGCTTGAGATCATCACGATCGCAGGAAACTTCTGGTCGGGGCTCGTGATCTTCGGCAAGAACACGTTCGCGGTGAGACGCGTGCCGTCCGTCGCCGTCACGGTCTGGTTGTTGACCCAGCAGGTGCCGTCCTTCGGCGAGCTCACGCCGGGAAACTGGAACGGCGTCGTGTAGACGGCCGCTTCGGCGGGCGTCGCGGGGCGGCAGGACACGCCCGCGTGAGCGAGCGAGGCGGCAAGCACCAGACTCCAGCCCCCAATGAAACGCGCAAGCTTCATGTATCTCCTCCAATTGCTCTTGGATCTTGTTCGGTCGGGTCGCGCCGCCGGCGGCCCGCTTGGCGGATTCCAGCGCGGCGCTGACTGATTGAGCCATTCGCCGAGCCGAGGGTCAAGGTGGGTGAAAGGTGCGAAAACGCCAACCGGCGGCGCGTGCGCGCCGCTTACCGTTTGAGCCGCGCAGAGGGTGTCCCATATCGCAATGCCGAGCCGCCGCCGCCGCGCTTCGTCGTCGTTTGAAACCGGTGCCCGCGTAAAAAATAAAGTAAACATTCGAAACGAAACGCCGAGTCGAATCGAAACACGGAAACGCGATGAAAACGAACATCCGGCGCATTTGGCGCATTCGGCGCGAGCCGGCCGCGTCGAATCGGGGCGGGGCGCCGCGCGAATCGTATGGCGCGGTGCAACGAAAACCTTGGTGACGACCTAATTCGCACGCGGCCGGCGAATCGCCGGGGCCGTATCCGAAATGAATGCGATTTCGAGAATTTTCTTCAAGCAGATCGCAATACCGATTTTCATGATTCAGCCAAAATCAAACAATTGGCCATTTTTTAAAAATAAATCGTCATTGATTAGAGAGGCCATACCATGAAGTTGCCGTCGACAAAAAATAACTGAACCTATACTGATTTCGAAATCGCAAAAAAATCTTGTAGAAAAAGCGTTTGCCCCACGACATCCGACAAACGGCGCGCTGCGGCTAGAGACCGCCATCGCAAGCGTGCTTCGTCAATTAGCGCACCGTCGCGCCCGGCGTGCGTTGAATCATTGCACTCGAAGCAGCTCCGCGCCGCCTTGGTCCGCCCATCCGGCGACATCGCTCGCGGGCGGCGCGTTGCGCACGCGACGCCGCGCCACACGACAAGCGTTCGCCGCCGCCCTCCGCGATCCGGCCCGCGCGCGCCGGAACCGCTCGCCACCGGAAGGAAACTGGCAACGGCACCGCATCTCGACGACAGGAGTTCGACATGCACTCACTGAAACTGAAAATCACCGAGACCGACACCACGCACGGCAACCGCCCGCGACAGCCGAACGACGACTTGCGCAAGAACTGGTGGCCCGTCGCTTACTCGCACGACGTGGGCTCGACGCTACCGCACGGCATCTCGCTATTCGGCGAGCCGCTCGCGCTGTTCCGCAACGCGAGCGGCCGCGTTCAATGCTTGCAGGACTTGTGCCCGCACAAATCGGTGCCGTTGTCGATCGGCACGGTCGAAGACGGACACATCGTCTGCCGCTACCATGGCTGGCAGTTCAACGGCGCCGGCCAATGCAGCCATCCGAGCGGCATGTCGAATCGCATGGACGCGTGCCGATACAGCTATCCGGCGCTCGACGACGGCCTGCTGATCTGGATCTATCCGGACGCGTCGGAGCCGATCCCGTTCGTACAGCCGCTCACGCGCCTCATCGGCGACGACGCGCCATTGCCGGCCTGCTTCAGGGCGGACGTGTTCGACTTCAACCAGCCGTGGGATCTGTGGACGGCGGGATTCCTCGACCTGCTGCACACGAGGCACGTGCACCGCAGAAGCGTGGCGGGCGAGCGGCATCAGAATCTGCGCTATCACTACGATCCGGAGCTCTCGCCGGCCGCGACGCTCGCGCAGCCGCACTTGAGCGAATGGTACGCGGTCCATATCTATCTGCTGATCGTCCCCACGCGTGAGCATTCGAACCGGCACTTCCTGATGATGATGCCTTCGTCGAAGAAGCTCGCCACGCCGCTCGCGAAGGTGATCTTCAATCTGACGACGCCGCGCAAGGCGTTCACGAGCGCGATCGCCTACGAGGATTTCTATGTCGCCGAAAAGCAGTTCGAGCGCTTGCAGCAAGGCGCGAGCCGCTTCGGCATCGGCGGCACATCGCAGTTGTCCGACAAGTTCGTCGCGTGGTACCGCGAGCACTACAACGACAAGGTCTGGTTCAAGCGTTATGGCCCGGAGGGCGTCGTGCTTGACGCGCTCGACAGCCTCGAAACCCGATTGACGCGCACGCAAAAGGACACCGCAGTCGAGATCGCGTCGATGCAAAGCGGGCTGCGCTGGAACGTTCGCGACATCGGCATGGAATCGCAACTGCCGCGGCCGTTCACATGGGGCAAGCGCAAGCCGGTTGAATTCGCGGTGCAGCGCTTGCGCGACTACGTCGGCATCGCGCTGCAGGGCAAGAAATGATTCGCGTGCGACGCTCGCCGCGCGGAGCAGTCCGGCCCGCGCGCATCGCGGGGCTCGCCGGGCCGCTCGCGCGCGGCCGATAGCGCGTCTTCTCGAATCGCCCGCGCGCCGCTCCGGCCCTGGGCCTCATCGATCGGCCAACGCGCGAGGCCGCCTCGGACGAATCGTCGCCGGTTCGCTCGCCGGCGGGCTAGCGCGCCGATCGGCGCGCGTCGGCCGGGGACGCGCGGCAGCCCCGAGGCGCGCCCCGGCGCGCGTTCCGCACAAGCCGCCGCGACGCCGTTTGCCGTTCCCGACACCATCCCCCACTCGAACAGGGAGATCGCCATGGCCCAATCACTCGACGTCGTGCTGACGGATTTCCGTTCCGAACAATTGTCGCCGCCGATGCCGCAGGCTCGATCGCTCGACTACATCGCATGGCTCATCGAGCAAAAGAGCGGCCGGGAATCGAGCCGCTTTGAAGTCGAACGCGACGATGTCGATGTCGGCGACGCCGTCCGGACCGATCTGTCGTCCTACATTCGCGATCGCGTCTGGCATTATGGCGTCGCGCCCGAGCACATCGGCCACCGGCAACTGCACGCGCTTCCCTCGTCGACCCGCTTGAACGGCGATCCGGACACGTGGGACCGTGCGGTCTTCAACGAAGTCGGCGTCGAGTCGCCGCGCGGGCGCGGGCTCGGCGAGCGCCTCGACTACTTCGCGGAAGTCGCCGACACATGTTTCGAGCGCTTCTACCAAAACGAGCGCGAGGCGCCGGACGACATCATCCATGTGAGCTGCTCCGGCTACCTGTCGCCGAGCGCCGCGCAAAAGCTCGTGTCGCGCAAGCGCTGGCTCTCGACGAACGTCACGCACTCGTACCACATGGGCTGCTACGGCGCGTTTCCGCCCGTTCACATGGCGTCCGGTTATCTGTCCGCCGCGCATTGCCTGCTGCCGAAACCGAAGCGCCGCGTCGACGTCGTGCACACCGAGCTGCTGTCGATCCACGGCGACTTTTCGGATCTGTCGAGCGGCAACCTCGTCACGCTCACCCTGTTCGCGGACGGGTTCATCAAGTATTCCGCGTATCGCGGCGACGAAGCGCGCCGCCGGCACAAGCGCGGGCTGCGCCTGCTCGCGGCGGAAACCGCGATCATCGAAGCGTCGACCCACGAGATGACCTGGAAGCCCGGCGAGCACAATTTCGAGATGTATCTGTCGCGACGCGTGCCGCTCTACATACGCGACGCGATCGCGCCGCTCTTCACGAAGCTGTGCGGCCAATGCGGAATCGACTTCGCGCGCGAGCGCAACGCGCTGCTCTACGCGATCCATCCCGGCGGGCCGAAGATTCTCGATCATATCGTCGCGAGCCTCGGCGTCGATCGCGCGCGGATGCACTGGAGCTGGGACGTGCTGAAGCAGTGCGGCAACATGTCGTCGGCGACTGTGCCGCACATCTGGCAGGCGATGCTCGGCGACGACGCGGTGCCCGTCGGCGGCAAGATCGTGTCGGTGGCGTTCGGACCGGGGCTCACCGCGACATCGCTGCTGTTCGAGAAGATCGACGGATGAGCGGCGCCGGCGCCGGGGTGCCCGTTGGCAGGTTCGTACGTGCGTCCGCGCGCGAAGCGCTGTCGCCCGCCCCGGCGAGTCCGCCGCAAACGCATGCGGGCGACGCCGCGAATCCGCTCAGCCGCCCGCGCCCCGCGCGTGCGCGAGCGCGCGCAGGTTGCCCTCGCCGAAGCCGTGATGCCCCTGCCGCTGGACGATCTCGAAGAAGATCTCGCCGGGCCGCCGCTTGACGAAGGTCTGGAAGAAAAGCTGCGGCACGCCGTCGTCGCCGATCTCGCCGTCGACCAGGATGCCGCGCGTGCGCAGCGCGTCGACGTCGATCCGGCAGCCGGGCAGCCGCGCGTCGATCTCGTCGTAATAGCGCGCCGGCGGCTCGACGAACTCCACGCCGTTCGCGACGAGCGCGTCGGTGCACGCGAGGATGTCGTCGGTCGCGAGCGCGATGTGCTGAACGCCCTCGCCCGGATGGTCGGGCAGGTATTCGTGCATCAGCTCGGTGCGCCGCGCGCCCTCCTCGTACACCGGAATCCGCACGTCGCCGCACGGCGACACCATTACCCGCGATTCCTCCGACACGTGCCAGTTCGCGTTGAGCTCGTGGATCTCGCGGAAATGCAGCAGATCGCGATAGAAATCGAGCCACTCCTGCATCCGGCCGCTGCCGACCGTCTGCGTCAGGTGGTCGACCTGCCGCAGGCCCGTGCCGACGTAGTCGAGGTCGGCCTGCGCGGTCGCGACGTCGATCGGGCGAAAATCGACGTCGAAGATCGAGATGTCGCCGACGCCGCCGCGCAGCCCGCCCCGCCCGCGCCAGCGGTCGACGAAATGGATGTGCGACGCGCCGATCCCCTGGATCGCCGGAATCGTCAGCTCGCCGACGCCGATCCGCTCGCCCTCGAACGCCCACGCACCGAGCTCGATCGCGCGGTCGAACGCGCGCTGCGCGTTGTCGACGCGGATGCCGATCGCGCAGACGCCCGTGCCGTATTCGTCCGCGTAGCGCGCGGCGAACGAGTCGGGCTCCGCGTTGACGAGGAAGTTCATGTGCCCCTGGCGGTACAGCGTGACCGCCTTGCTGACGTGGCGCGCGATCGCCTTGAAACCGAGCTGCCCGAGGCGTCGCGCGAGCGCGTCGGGCTCGCGCGACGCGAATTCGACGAACTCGAGTCCGGCCATCCCGAGTGGATTGTCGCCCGGCGGGCCGGTAAACGCGGGGGCGCTGGACGGGGAGCTGGCGGGGCTGGGCATCGGTGTCTCCTGGGCTGGCGGTAGATCTTACGCGACCTGCGATCGGCGCGGCTGTGCGCAATCGCGGCGGCGCGGCGCGACGGCGGGCGATCGTCGATTGCCGGACGGCGCCGGCAATTTTAACCAAATCGTTCACGATGCCAAGCGGTGTCGACGCGCGGCGCGCATCGGCCGCCCGCCCAGGGCCTGTTCACGCCGGCGACGGGCTTGCGCCGGCCTAGTGCAAACCCCGAAACCGTTCGATAATCGCACGCCTGCGTTCGATGATCGTTCATCATGACGTGCCGTTCCGTTGCTCCGAAGCCGCCGCCGCTCCTATGCTGCGTGTCAACCCGGCACGACGGCTTGCGCGAGCCGCGTCGGCCACGCCGCAGACGCGTCGCGGCCGCGGCGGCCATGCGCCGACGACAACAGGAGACAAGGAATGACCCCAGCATTTGACGCAGCCGGCGCGGTCGGCGCCGAACCCATCCACAAGAACCAGGCCCGCAAGGCCGCGATCGGCAGCTTCGTCGGCGCGGTCGTCGACTGGTACGACTTCCTGCTGTACGGCATCGTCGCCGCGCTCGTGTTCAACCACGCGTTCTTCCCGAACGTCGGCCCGACGATGGGCACGCTCGCCGCATTCGCGACGTTCGGCGTCGGGTTCCTGTTCCGGCCGCTCGGCGGCGTCGTGTTCGGCCACTACGGCGATCGGCTCGGCCGCAAGCGGATGCTTGTGCTGACCGTGATGCTGATGGGCTTGTCGACGGTCGCGATCGGCCTGCTGCCGAGTTTCGGCACGATCGGCTGGTGGGCGCCCGTGCTGCTCGTCGCGCTGCGCGCGGTGCAGGGCTTCGCGGTCGGCGGCGAATGGGGCGGCGCGGCGCTGATGGCGGTCGAAAGCGCGCCGCAGAAGCAAAAGGCGTTCTACAGCAGCGGCGTGCAGGTGGGCTACGGCGTCGGTCTCGTGCTCGCGACGGGCATCGTGTCGATCCTGAGCCACACGCTCGGCGACGCCGCGTTCCGCGCGTGGGGCTGGCGGCTGCCGTTCGTGTTCAGCATCGTGCTCGTGCTGATCGGCCTGTGGGTGCGCGCGAGCATGGACGAATCGCAGGAATTCGTCGAGAAGGTCGAGCACGGCCGCCGCAAGCTGAAGCTACCGGTGATCGAGGCGCTGACCCGCCATCCGAAGGCGTTCCTCTACATCGTCGCGCTGCGCCTCGCCGAGCTGTTCACGATGTACATCGTGACCGCGTTCGCGCTCAGCTATTCGACGTCGAACCTCGGCATGTCGCGCGACCTGTTCCTGAACATCGGCCTTCTCGTGGGCGCGATCAGCTGCGTGACGATCCCCTGCTTCGCGTGGCTCGCCGACCGCTTCGGGCTGCGCCGCGTCTACATCGTCGGCGCGCTCGTCGGGCTCGCGAGCGCGGTGCCGTTCTTCGTCGCGCTCGAGGCGCGCGCGACCGTCTGGATCGTGATCTTCTCGGTGATGCTCGCGAACGTCGCGCACGACATGGTCGTGAGCGTCCAGCAACCGCTCTTCACCGAGCTGTTCGGCGCCGAGTACCGCTACAGCGGCGCGGGCGTCGGCTATCAGTTCGCGAGCGTCGTCGGCGGCGGCTTCACGCCGTTCATCGCGGTCGCGCTCGTCAGCTTCGGCGGCGGCTCGTGGCACCTCGTCGCCGCGTATCTCGCGATCGGCTGCCTGATCTCGACGTTCGTCGCCGCGCGGATGCGCGCCGCCTGAGCGCCGACGGCCGAACGTGCATGAAAAGCGTCCGTGAAACGCCCATGAGCCGAGCATGAAGAAGACGCCGCTCGACAAGCGCGACTGGATCGCGGGCCTCGAAAAGGGCCTCGCGATCCTCGAGGCGTTCGACAGCCAGCACGCGCGGATGACGCCGACCCAGGCCGCCGCGCGCACCGGCCTGACGCGCACCGCCGCGCGCCGCTATCTGCTCACGCTCGAATCGCTCGGCTACGTGTACACGGACGGGCGGCTCTACGGGCTCACGCCGCGCGTGCTGCGGGTGGGCTGGTCGTACTTCGACTCGGCGCGGCTGCCGCGCACCGTGCAGCCGTATCTGCAGCAACTGAGCGCGACGCTCAACGAATCCGCGTACGTGAGCGTGCTCGACGAATGGGAGCTCGTCGTGATCGCGCGCAACGGCGTGTCGCGCGTGATGACGACGGGCTTCGTGCTCGGCGCGCGCGTGCCCGCGCCGCTGATCTCGCCGGGCGTCGTGCTGCTCGCGTACAAGGACGACCAGGACGCGGTGCGCGCGTGGCTCGACTCGACCGAGTTCCCGCCGTTCACGCCGCACACGCTGACGAACCAGTCGCGCCTGCAGGAGAAGATCGACCGCGCGCGCATCGACGGCTATGCGTTGATCGAGCAGCAGTTGCAGGTCGGCGTGCGCGGGATCGCGGTGCCGCTCAAGAACCGTCAGGGCGAGGTCGTCGCCGCGCTCAGCACCAACATGCCGATCGGCGGCGAAAGCGCCGAAGCCGCGCTCGAGCGCGTGCTGCCGCCCCTGCAGGAAACCGCGCTCGCGATGATGAACGTGCTGTGATGTGACGCGCGTGCGCGCCGGATGTCGCGGGCCGTGCGCCATGCACCGTGCGCCGTGAGTCGTGCACCGTGAGTCATGCGCCGTGAGTCATGCGCCATGGGTCGCGGGCCGAATGTCGCGCGCCGCCGAATGCCGGCTGCCGCGGCCGGAACGCGGCGCGCCGATCCGGCTGGCCGAGCCGTGCGCGCGGTTCGCCGGTCTGGGACGCCCGCTCGAAGGAGAGCCGACGACGAGGCCGGCGAATCATGGCGCGCGCGGCCCGGCCTTCGCGCCCGCCCGAAACGACGCGGGCCCGGCATCGCGCCGGGCCCGCCGATACCGCCGCCGTCACGGCGGCGATTCCCTCAACAGGAAAACGACCTCGCTTACTTCGCCTTCTCGGCCGTATCCGAGATCGCCTGGCCGCCCTTCGAAATGTCCTGGCCGACGCCCGCGATCGTGTTGCAGCCGGCAAGCGCGGCGGTCAGGATCAGCAGGGCGGCGGCAATCGCGCGGTTCATTCTCACTCTCCTTGTCAATGCGGGCGCTTGGCGTGCGACCGACGTATCCGAATCCGCCCGCGCCAAGGCGCGGGGACTGGTCCCGATTATACGGACGGGCCGCGCCGCACGGGGCAAAGCAATTGTTAAACGTGTTGCGGCTCGTACGGCGGCTTCGTGCGCCGCGCCGCCGTCCGTCATCCGTCATCCGTCATCCGTCAACTCGTTCGCATTTTCCGCTTGACTTCGGCCGCTGTCGACCTACCATACGCATCGCGTATATTTTAGAGAGCCGAGCCGACTGATGACCGTTCCTCAACAAGCGTTCCTGCGCGACGCGATGCGCCGCCTCAACATGACCCGCGACGCGTTCGCGAACCGCATCGGCATTAGCCGCCGCGCACTCGACACATGGCTTTTGCCCGACGATTCGCAGGAATCTCGCGGGATGCCAGAAATCGTCGAGCGCTTCGTCTCCGAGATCGTCGCGCGCCCGGAATCCGCCGAAGTCTATACGCATCGCGTAGATGCTCCGCCGCCGCTCGCAAGCCAGTTTCTGTTCGAAGGCAAGCCGCAACTGCTGTCGGTCGACCAGTTCTCGCGCGACTCGGTCGAGGCGCTCTTTCGGGTCGCCGACGTGATGCAGCCGATCGCCCGCCGCCGCAAGATTTCGCGCGTGCTCGAGGGCGCGGTGCTCGGCAATCTGTTCTTCGAGGCGAGCACGCGCACGCGCGTATCGTTCGGCGCCGCGTTCTGCCGGCTCGGCGGCTCGGTGTGCGACACGACGGGCTTCACGTTCTCGTCGATGGCGAAAGGCGAATCGATCTACGACACGAGCCGCGTGATGGCGGGCTACGTCGACGCGCTCGTGATCCGCCACCCCGAGCAAGGCTCCGTCGCCGAGTTCGCGCGCGCGATCAACCTGCCCGTGATCAACGGCGGCGACGGCCCCGGCGAGCATCCGAGCCAGGCGCTCCTCGACCTGTACACGATCCAGCGCGAATTCTCGCGGCTCGGCAAGATCGTCGACGGCGCGCACATCGCGCTCGTCGGCGATCTGAAGTACGGGCGCACCGTTCACTCGCTCGTCAAGCTGCTCGCGCTGTATCGCGGGCTCAAGTTCACGCTCGTGTCGCCGCCGACGCTCGAAATGCCCGCGTACATCGTCGATCAGATCTCGAAGAACGGCCACGTGGTCGAGGAGACGCACGACCTCGCGGCGGGCCTGAAGGGCGCGGACGTCGTCTACGCGACGCGAATCCAGAAGGAGCGCTTCACCGACGAATCGTTCGAAGGCTACACGCCGGATTTCCAGATCAACCAGGCGCTCGTCGACACCGCGTGCGGCCGCGACACGCTGATCATGCACCCGCTGCCGCGCGACAGCCGCCCGGGCGCGAACGACTTGTCGACCGACCTGAACCGCGACCCGCGCCTCGCGATCTTCCGCCAGACCGACAACGGGATTCCGGTGCGCATGGCGATCTTCGCGGTGCTGCTCGGCGTCGAGCATCTGGTCCAGCACTCGATGCGCGACGCGACCTGGCGCCCGCCCGCGTATCTCGGGCCCGAGGACGCGACGTTCCACGGAATCGACTGATTCCGGCGCGCAGGCGGGTTCGCGCCCGCCTGCGCGTAGTCAGCCGCTTGTTCCTTATCTTTCAATCAGATAGCCGGTTTTTCGGCGATTGCTCAAGAAAACGTAACAAGAACGCTTCTCATTTATAAAAATATTCACTAAAATGGCGCCCGAAAACAATTTGTAATATTCGGGTGGGGTGCGTCGCGCACCGGCGGTTGCTTCGCCCGATCGAGTCACATCTGGCGAGGAAATACCACTGATGAAGCCGCGTTCCGACGAGTTGAAGCTCGGAAAATTCACCACCCTTTGCGGCGTGCTCGCCGCGAGCCCTGCGTTCGCGCAGGACGCCGCGCCGCCCGCCGCGACCGCCGATCACGACAAGGAACTCGCGCCGATCCAAGTCAAGGGCGCCGCCGAGCACAGCTACAAGGCCGACTTTTCCTCGTCGGCGAAATTCACCGCTCCGCTCGTCGACACGCCGAAGTCCGTCACCGTGATCCCGCAGGCGCTGATCCAGAACAGCGGCGCAGCGACGCTCACCGAAGCGCTGCGCACGGTGCCCGGCATCACGTTCGGCGCGGGCGAAGGCGGCAACCCGCTCGGCGACCGCCCGTTCATCCGCGGCTACGACACACAAGGCAGCATCTTCGTCGACGGCATGCGCGACACGGGCGCGACGACGCGCGAGATCTTCAACACCGAGCGCGTCGAAATCACGAAAGGCTCGGACGGCGCGTACGGCGGCCGCGGCGGCGCGGGCGGCAGCGTCAATCTCGTCACGAAGGCGCCGCACCTCGGCACGACGGCCGAAGCGAGCGCGGGCATCGGCACCGACCGCTACCGCCGCTTCACCGCCGACGGCAACTGGCAGTTCGCCGATCACGCGGCGTTTCGCCTGAACCTGATGAGCCACAACAACGACGTCGCCGGCCGCGACGCCGTCAACAACGAGCGCTGGGGCGTCGCGCCGTCGATCGCGTTCGGTCTCGGCACGCCGACGCGCGTGACCGCGAGCTACTACCACCTGTCGACCGACGACCTGCCCGATAGCGGCATTCCGTACTTCTACACGAGCTCGAACAAGCCGGCGAACGTCGACACGATCTATCCGGCCAACGTCGACCGCCACAACTTCTACGGCCTGATCGACCGCGACTTCCGCAAGACGACGTCGGACATCAGCACGCTCAAGATCGAGCACGACATCACGCCGTCGCTGACGATCCGCAACACGACGCGCTACACGGAATCGACGCAGGACTACATCTGGACGCAGCCCGACGACAGCCAGGGCAACGTGATCAACGGCCGTGTCTGGCGGCGCAACAACAATCGCAACAGCTCGATCAACAGCATCGCGAACCTGACCGAGCTGTTCGGCGAATTCCGCACCGGCCCGTTCAAGCACAGCTTCACGACGGGCATCGAGCTGTCGCGCGAATGGGGCAAGCGCGACACGTACACCGTCGCGACGGGCACCGGCAAGATCTGCCAGCAAGGGATCGGCGCCGCGTCGGGCTACAACTGCACGAGCCTGTGGTCGCCGAACCCGAACGATCCGTGGACGGGCTCGATCACGCGCAACAACGACTACGCGCACGCGCGCACCGTCACGAAATCGATCTACGGCTTCGACACGATCGAGCTCAGCAAGCGTTGGCAGGTGAACGCCGGCGTGCGTCTCGACGACTACTCGACCCGCTTCACCGACACCCGCGCGAACGGCGGCAAGACCTACACGCGCGACGACACGCTCTTCAACTGGCAGCTCGGCCTCGTGTTCAAGCCCGCGCAGAACGGCAGCATCTATGCGTCGTACGCGACGTCGTCGACGCCCGCCGGCATGCTGCTCGGCGAAGGCTCGGAGACGCAGTCGCTCACGCCGGGCCGCGGCGGCGTCGGCTCGAACGCCGACCAGCTCGCGCCGGAGAAGAACCGCAGCATCGAACTCGGCACGAAGTGGAACGTGCTCGACGACAAGCTCTCGCTCACGGCCGCCCTCTTCCAGATCGACACGACGAACGCGCGCGTCACGCTGCCGAACGACCAGTACGCGATGGTCGGCGACAAGCGCGTGCAGGGGCTCGAACTCGGCTTCGCCGGGCAGCTCACGCGCGCGTGGCAGGTGTTCGGCGGCTACACGTACATGAAGAGCGAACTGCGCGACAACGGCAAGAACACCGCCGACAACGGCCACCAGTTCCCGCAGACGCCGAAGCACAGCTTCACGCTGTGGACGAACTACGACGTGACGCCGAAGCTCACGGTCGGCGGCGGCGCGTTCTACATGTCGAAGGTGTTCGGCGACACCGCGAACCTGCGCGCCGTGCCGTCGTACTGGCGCTTCGACGCGATGGCGCAGTACCGGATCAGCAAGAAGCTCGACGTCCGGCTGAACGTGAACAACCTGTTCAACCGCACGTACTTCGATCAGGCGTATCCGGCGCACTACGCGTCGATCGCGCCGGGCCGCTCGGCGTTCGTCACGCTGAACGCGCGCTACTGACGCGATGCGGCCGGTATCGTTGAAGGCGCTCGCATCGGCGTCGCGCGAGGATCTCGCCGGGGTCCTCGCCGGGCCGCCCGAGCGCGCGGCCGCGTGGGTCGCGGCGGCCGCGGAGAACGGGATCGTCGAGGCGCAGGCCGTCTACGGGCAATACCTGCTCGACGGCCGCGGCGTCGCACGCGACACCGCGGCCGCGCTCGAATGGTTCAAGCACGCGGCGCGCGCCGATCATCCGATGGCGATGAACATGGTCGGCCGCTGCTACGAGTTCGGCTGGGGAACGGCCGCGAGCGCGGCCGTCGCCGCGTACTGGTATCGCGAGGCCGCGCGCGCGGGGCTCGACTGGGGCATGTACAACTACGCGACGTTGCTCGCGCTCGGCAAAGGCGTCGACGAGGATCGCGCGGCCGCGCTCGAATGGTTCGAGAAGGCGGCGGCGCTCGGCCACGCGAAGTCGATCAACCTGATCGGCGGCTTCCATGAAGACGGCTGGGTCGTCGCGGCCGACCGCGACGCGGCCTTCGACTGCTACCGGCGCGCCGCCGCCGCGGGCGACTTCCGAGGCCAGTTCAACTATGCGCGCCTGCTCGGCGAGCGCGGCCGCGTGGCGGAGGCGCTCGAATGGCTCGCGCGGGTGCCGCGCACCGCGACGCCCGCGTTCGTCGCGAAGATGCGCGCGTATCTCGCGGCGTCGCCGATCGACGCGTTTCGTTCGATCGCCGCGCGGCAGGAGTTCGCGACATGATGCTTCACATTCCCGGCGTGCTGACGAAGGAGCAGGTCGCGCAATGCCGCGACGCGCTCGAGCTCGCCGACTGGACCGACGGCAATGCGACGTCCGGCGCGCAATCGGCGCTCGCGAAGCGCAACCAGCAACTGCCGGAGGGCTCGCCCGTCGCGCGCGCGGTCGGCGACGCGATCCAGGACGCGCTCGCGCGCAACGCGCTGTTCTTCTCGGCGGCGCTGCCGCTCAAGGTATTTCCGCCGCTCTTCAACCGCTACGCGGGCGGCGACGCGTTCGGCACGCATGTCGACAATGCGATCCGCCTGCTGCGCGGCACCGATTTCCGCGTGCGCAGCGACTTGTCGGCGACGCTCTTTCTCGAGGAGCCGGATGCGTACGACGGCGGCGAGCTGTGCGTCGAGGATACGTTCGGCGTCCACCGCGCGAAGCTGCCGGCGGGCGACATGGTGCTGTATCCGGCGTCGAGCCTGCATCACGTGACGCCCGTGACGCGCGGCGCGCGAATCGCGTCGTTTTTCTGGATTCAGAGCATGGTGCGCGACGACGCGGACCGCACCCTGCTGTTCCAGCTCGACACGCAGATTCAGCAATTGTCCGCGGACAAAGGCGGGCGCGATGCCAGCGTGATCGCGCTCACCGGGATTTATCACAATCTGCTGCGGCGGTGGGCCGATGCGTGACGCGTGAGGATTCGGGCGGCGTTCGGATGGGAGTCAGGAATTGCCATCGATCGCCGGCCGACATCGGATGCGGATCGGATGCGGATCGGGCGTGACGATTCCGCAGACGGTCGATTTGCGGCCGACGACCGGATAGCGCCGCTTGATCGCGGCTTGCCCTTTTCATTGTTTCGATCGGGCGAGGAAATACGCAATCACACGAAATTGCCGGCGTACGCGATTGGACGCCGGCCTGCGCGCCCGCGCACCGGGCCGCCGGCCAACCGCGCCGACGCAATCGGCATCGACGGCGGCACGCAATCGAGCCGATCGCGACGGCCGCCGCCGATTCACGCGTCAGCCGCCGAGGCGCGCCACGATGCTCGCGGCGTCCAGCACGCGCGCGTAGTCCATCGCGAGGTTGCTGAGCGACAGCGCATGGACATCCTCGGCGGCCCAGAGCCGCCCCGACAGGTCGCGCTGATCGAACGTGAAGCACGCGTCGCCCGCGACGATCGTGTCGAAGCCGAGATTGCCGGCCGAGCGCGCGGTCGATTCGACCGAGTTGTTCGTGATGACGCCCGCGATCACGAGCTGCGCGATCCCATGCTCGTGCAGCCAGCGTGCGAGCCCGGTTGCCGCAAACGCGTCGGGAACGTTCTTCTCGACCACGTGCTCGCGCGCGAGCGGCGAAAACGCGTCCTGAAACGCCGCGCCGGGTTGCCCCGGCCAGAACACCGATTCCGGCGACCGGGACACGTGCCGGACGTGCACGACCGGACGCCCGCTGCGCCTCCAGCTCGCCAGCAGCGCTTCGGCGTGCGACTCCGCGTCCGGATTGTTGCGGCGGCCGAGCTTCGGTTCGTGGATGCCTTTCTGCAAATCAATGAGCAGCAACGCGGCGCGGGCGGCAAGCAATGTGGATGCGTCCATGTGGAAAGCGAATCGATCGCGAAGATAAACCGAGCGACGATTGTATCGGCCATATCGGCCGCGTCGATAAACGGGATCGACAATGCGTCGCCGCCTGTTCTTGCTTGTCGTCGCCTGTTTTCGCTTGTCGTCGCCCGCCGTCGTATGTCGTCGTATGTCGTCGTATGTCGTCGTTTATCGTCGCCCTTCACCTCGGGCGCCGCCCATCTCGATGCCCGCCATCCCGGCGGACTTCGGCGGCATGCCGCCCGCACCCCGCCGCTCCCGTCCGAAGAAAGGGCTTCCCCGAACTTGCGCCCCGCCCGCGCCGCACCGCACAATCGCTGCACCTTCGCCACCGCATACCGCCATGACCCATGCGTCGCTCGCCTCTGGCGTGCTGCTGGCCGCGGGCCTCGGCACCCGCTTCGATCCCGGCGGCGTGCACAGCAAGCTGCTCGCGAAGCTGCCCGACGGCACGCCCGTCGCCGTCGCGGCCGCGCAACGGCTCGCCGCCGTGCTTCCCGATGTCGTCGCGGTCGTGCGCCCCGGCGCGGAGCGGCTCGCGCACCTGCTCAACGACGCCGGCTGCCAGGTGGTGTTCGCGCCGGACGCCGAGCGCGGCATGGGCGCGAGTCTCGCGGCCGGCGTGCGCGCGCGCGCCGAAAGCCCCGGCTGGATCGTCGCGCTCGCGGACATGCCGTGGATCGCGCCGTCGACGATCGAGGCCGTCGCGCGCGCGCTCGACGCCGGGCTCGCGTCGAGCGTCGCGCCCGTCTATCGCGGGCAGCGCGGCCATCCGGTCGGCTTCGCGAGCCGCCATTACGACGCGCTCGCCGCGCTCGACGGCGACATCGGCGCCCGCGCGCTGCTGACGGCCGCGCCGCCCGCGCTCGTCGACGTCGCCGATCCGGCCGTGCTGCGCGACGTCGACACGCGCGCCGACCTGCTCGCGCCGCCGCCGCACGACTGACGCCGCATCGCCCGGCAAACGCGCGCCCGATTGGCTATAACGGAAGACGAGACCCGGCGTGTGCCGCGCCGGTCCCGCTTTCACCGACACTTGCCGACTTCCATGACCGATCACACCACGCCGCTGCCGGAACCGCCCGCCGACCCCACTCGCGACCCCGAGGAAGACACGCTCGCGCCGCCGTCGCCCGGCCACCATCACCACGAGAATCCGCAAAAACCGGAAGAGCCGCCGAGCAAGGACCCGGTTTGACGCGCACGCGACGCGCCGACGCGCCGCGCACGCCCCGATCGTGCGCGCGGCTCGCGCCGCGAACCTGAGCGTCGGCGTTCGTTCGGCTTCGGCTTTCGGGCTCGCACGCCGGGTGCACGCGCGAGGATCGGAAGCGCGGATCGGGAGAGAGAATCGGGAAAGCGGCGCTGGAGCGAGCTTCGAGCACGGGGCCGGCGCGCAGGCTTCGGACGCGCGCAACGGCCCACGGCCGAAACCCCGCCCGATTCGTCCCGCGCCGCCGATTCGGCCGGCCACCCTGCCGCCCGCGGCTTGAAATCGGCCTTACGCGGCGCACGTCGGTCATCGCACGTCGGTCGTCGCACGTCGGTCGTGCGGCGGCGGACGCCGGCGCTGCGCATGGCGCCGCAACGCGTTGCCGATCGCCGCCTTGCCGATCTCGCCGGCCGCCGCCTCGTCGATCCGGGTTCGACCGACGAATCGCCATCCGCGACGCGATCGGCCGGCGTGATGACCCACCGTCCCGCGCCCCTCGGCGCGCGCGGCGACGCCTGCCGGCACCCACCAACCGCCTCTCGGAGCCCGTTTGAAAATTGATGAAATGGAGAATTCCAGCCCATCTGGACCGCGCTTGCATGCCTTGGCGACGGTTTTTTCAGAGCGGCGCTCTTCGTCGAGAAGGCTGGAAGGGCGAGAATTTGCATTTCCAAACACGCTCTCAGGGCTTGCCCGCCCGCGCCCGCACCTAGGGAATACCCGCCTGCGCCCCTCGTGCGCCGCGCCGATAAACAGGCATTCGTCCCCAAACATCAGCCGCCTGACCGACAACAGACCATGCGCTCCCTTTCACTGAACCACAAGCTCGCGTCGATGATCGTCATTCTCTGGATCGGCCTGCTGCTGATCGGCGCGACCGGCGCGTGGCAGAACCGCGCGTCGATGATCACGGACCGGCGCGAGCAGCTCGCGAACCTGACCGCGCAGGCGTACAGCGTCAGCAGCCATTTCTACAAGCTGTCGCAGCAAAACGCGATGCCCGAAGCCGACGCGAAGCGCGCCGCGCTCGAAGCGATCGCCGCGATGCGCTACGGCAAGGACGGCTACCTGTCGGTCAACGATTCGAAGCCCGTCGTCGTGATGCATCCGATCAAGCAGGCGCTGAACGGCAAGGACGTATCGGGCTTCACCGATCCGGGCGGCAAGCATCTGTTCGTCGAGATCGTGAAGGCGGGCAACACGGAAGGCGGCCTCGGCTTCGTCGAATACATGTGGCCGAAGCCGGGCGCAGACAAGCCGATCGACAAGACGAGCGCCGTTCGCCATTTCGCGCCGTGGGACTGGTACATCGTGACCGGCATGTACATGGACGACCTGCACGCCGCCGTGCTCGCGAGCACCGGCCGCTGGCTCGCGATGACGGCCGTGCTCGGCGTCGCCGCGACGATCCTGATGGTGCTCGTGCTGCGCAGCGTGCGCCGCAGCCTCGGCGGCGATCTCGAAGCGGCCGTCGAAACCGCGCAGCGGATCGCGCAGGGCGACCTGACCGCGCACGTCGACCTCCACCACGGCGATCACGCGAGCCTCCTGCACGCGCTGCACACGATGCAGACGGCGCTCATCGACATGGTGTCGCGCGTGCGGCTCGGCACCGAGAACATCAACGTCGGCGCGTCCGAGATCGCGGCCGGCAACACGGATCTGTCGCAGCGCACCGAGCAGCAGGCGGCCGCGCTGGTCGAGACGGCGTCGAACATGGACCAGATGACGTCGAACGTGAAGCACAATGCGGACAGCGCGTCGCAGGCGGCCGAGCTCGCCGACGAGGCCGCGCAGGTCGCCACGCGCGGCAGCGCCGTCGTCGACGACGTCGTGCGGACGATGGACGAGATCACCGACGCGTCGCGCAAGATCGGCGACATCATCGGCGTGATCGACGGCATCGCGTTCCAGACCAACATCCTCGCGCTCAATGCGGCCGTCGAGGCGGCGCGCGCGGGTGAACAGGGCCGCGGCTTCGCGGTCGTCGCGGGCGAAGTGCGCACGCTCGCGCAGAGGAGCGCGACGGCGGCGAAGGAAATCAAATCGCTGATCGAGACGTCGAACACGACGGTCGAGCACGGCGCGACGCTCGTCACGCGCGCGGGCGCGACGATGACGGAGATCGTGCAGTCGGTGAAGCGCGTGAACGAGATCCTCGAGGAAATCAGCCACGCGTCGCACGAACAAAGCGCGGGCATCGATCAGGTCAACCGCGCGGTGGGCGAGATGGACCAGGTCACGCAGCAGAACGCCGCGCTCGTCGAGCAGGCGGCGGCCGCCGCGCATTCGCTGAAGGATCAGGCGGACGCGCTGCGCTCGGCGGTCGCGCTGTTCGCGCTGCCGGCCTGAGCGACGCCGGCCGATGCGATGGGCGGCTCGGCCGCCCCGGTCTTGCTTTCGCCGTCTTGCTTTCGCCGCCCGGACGGTTTCGTTGGCCGGGCGGCGTTTCCGGCCTTTCTGTCGCTCGCGGCGAGGAGCTCGCGGGCCTTTCTCCGAATCCGGTGCGTGCTCCCCGTTTGCGTTTGCACGCCGCCGCCCAGCCGCCCAGCCGTCCAGCCGCACCGCGCGCCGCTCGCGGCGCGTGACGTCCGGCGCGCGAGCGTTTGCCCGTTTGCCCGTTTGCCCGTTTGCCCGTTTGCCCGTTTGCCCGTTTGCCCGTGCGCGCGCCTCGCGCGCGGCCCTTTCCGCCAATCGGCCGTTTCCGCTCGCCGGACGCCGTTTCGCCCAGCGTTCGAACGCCCCTTTCTCTTCGGCTGACTTGTCCGTGCCCGCGCATGACGCCCCCCGCCGCATACGTCGCCCTCTCGACGCTTCGCGCCGCCGGCTCGCTCAGCGCGCGATCCCGCCGGACCGACACCGGGGGCCGGCCCGCGCACGCCGACGCCCAGACACTTCGCGGCAGACGCATTCGAGCTCGCGCATCGCGCCCGTCGCCGCATCCGCCGATCGCTTTCGGTTTCGGGGCGCCGGCTCGCTCCTCCGGCCCATTCCGTTGGGCGATCCCATCGGCCGAACGCCGAATCGACCACATGCGCGGGCGATCCATTCCATTCGACCGACGTCCCCACGCCCGCTGACGTATCGCACGCCTCGTCGCATCCGCCGATCGCCGCGCGTCTAGCGCCGACGGCCTCCCACCGCCCGATGGCTTCCATCCTCGGCGCGCAAGGCAAGCGCATTCGCAACGCCTCGCCGGCCACCGTCCGCTTTCGCCGGGCAACACCGTCAATCCAGCGCCGCGCCGACGCGTCGATTCGTTCGCCGATCGCGCTCGCGCGCAACCGCGAGCGCACGCGTCGCGCACGTCTCGTAGCGCCCTCTTTCGCCGCTCGCACCGGTTCCGCGCGCCCCGCGCCCTTCTTCCACATTTGTCAGATTTTTCAATGATTTGGCAGCCAATCCAGACGAAATCATTACTCATTCATTACAATTCCATCTTCGGGACGCGATCCGCGGTCCCGCCCAGCGATAGCCAGCCCATGCGCCTGAAGAAAAAACCGAAGTCGTCCGATCCTTACGTCGCCGTCGCGAAAAGCCCGATGCTGTCGGCGAGCCTGCCGATGTGGCGCTCGAAATTCGTCGTGATCCTCGTGTTCCTCGCGTTCGGCACGCTGATCGCCCGCGCATTCTGGGTGCAGATCGCGAACCAGGATTTCTACGTCGGCCAGGGCCAGAAACGCTATCAGCGCACGATCGAGCTCGGCGCGATGCGCGGCAGCATCGTCGACCGCAACGGCGCGCTCCTCGCCGTCAGCCTGACGACCTACGAGATCTGGGCGAATCCGAAGCAGGTCGACGAGACGGCTTACGCGCCGCTCGCGAAGCTGCTCGACCTGCCGCTCGCCGAAGTGCGGCGGCGCCTGAGGAGCGACCGCTCGTTCGTGCTGCTCAAGCGCCAGGTCGATCCCGAAACGGCCGCCCGGATCGAGAAGCTCGACGTCGACGGGCTCACGCAGATCGCCGATTCGAAGCGCTTCTACCCGGAGGGCGAATCGGCCGCGCACGTCGTCGGCTTCACGAACGTCGAGGATCAGGGCCAGGAAGGCGTCGAGCTCGCCGCGAACGGGCGGCTGTCCGGCACCGCGGGCCAGCGCCAGGTGATCCGCGACCGGCTCGGCCGGATCATCTCCGACACCGGGCCGCTCGTGCCCGCGCAGCACGGCGCGACGATCGAGCTCACGGTCGACCGGCGGATTCAGCAGCTCGCGTACGCGCAGCTGAAATCCGCGATCACCGCCAACAACGCGCAGGCGGGCAGCGTCGTCGTGCTCGATGCGCAGAACGGCGAAATCCTCGCGCTCGCGAACTATCCGACGTTCGATCCGAACGACCGCTCGCGCCTCACGGGCCAGCAGTTGCGCAACCGCGCGGTGATCGACACGTTCGAGCCGGGCTCGACGATCAAGCCGCTCGTCGTCGCGCTGTCGATCGACGCGGGCAAGGTGCGGCCGCAGACGATCATCGACACGTCCCCCGGCTCGTACAAGATCGGCCCGAACGTGATTCACGACACGTCGAACCACGGCGCGATCACGGTCGCGCAGGCGCTGCAGATGTCGAGCAACATCGCGCTCGCGAAGCTCGCGCTCCACCTGCCCGCCGAGACGATCTGGAACAAGTACCAGGAATACGGAATCGGCCGCGCGCCGGAGCTGACGTTTCCCGGCGTCGCGTCCGGGCGCCTGCGCCCGTACAAGCGCTGGCGGCCGATCGAGCAGGCGACGATGGCGTACGGCTACGGGCTGTCGACGTCGCTGCTGCAGATCGCGCAGGTCTATACCGCGTACGCGGGCGACGGCACGATCCATCCCGTGTCGCTGCTCAGGACGACGGCCGATCCGCACTTCGCCGACGCGCACCGCGGCCATCGCGTGACGACGCCGGCCACCGCGGCCGCGATCCGCTCGATGCTCGAGATGGCGGTCGGCCAGGGCGGCACCGGGCGCGCCGCGCGCGTCGACGGCTATCGCATCGGCGGCAAGACGGGCACCGCGCGCAAGCAGGTGGGCGCGTCGTACGCGAAGGGGAAGTACCGCGCGCTCTTCGCGGGAATGGCGCCGATGAGCGATCCGCGCCTCATCGTCGCCGTGATGATCGACGAGCCCGCCGCGAAGAGCTATTACGGCGGCACGGTGGCGGGGCCGGTGTTCTCGTCGGTGATGAGCGGCTCGCTGCAACTGCTCGGCGTGCCGCCGGACGCGCCCGTCGCGGCCGGCAAGCCGGCGACGGGCGGCGCGAAGGCGCAGGCTCCGGCGAAGGCGCAAGCGCAAGCGCAGCCTCGGGCGCAGGCGCAGGCGCAGGCTCAAGCGAACGCAAGAACTTGAGTCGATGCACGCACTGCGGCGCGGGCGAGCGATCGCACGTTTGCGCCGCGGTTGGCAACGGCGTCGCATCACGAGTTGGGCACGTCGGCGTTTGCATCGCGTTCGTCGCGCGGCGCTTTACGACTAATCGGCTCGCCGATTCGAGTCTGCCCGCCGCCGGCGCTTCATCGCGGGATGTTTGCCGCCGAGCGGCGCTTCGCCCGTTCACGTCGAGCCTGGGCGCTTCGATACGTCGCGCCGCTCGGACGGCCCTCATCTTTTCCGTGCCCGCCCACGCGCGGCCCGCGTCGAATCTCGGCGATCGAATGCTTCATGCCCGATTCCGGACGTCGGGACGTCGCTCCGCACCGCGAACACACCGGTCGCATCATCGTGCCTGCGCCGCGGCGCGCCGATGTCATTGCGGCTTCCTACTTCGCTGAGCTTCGTCGCCATCCGCGCGGCCGCATCCCGCAACCGGCACTTGCACGAAAAAATCCCCCATCCCCCGGCGGTCCCATTCTTTAGGATCACCTCGCATTATTTGGAAGCCCGCTTTCCCGCCGCCTACAATCTGCCGCACGACATGCATGCCGTGCGCGGCTCGCAAGGCCGCATCCATCCAAAACGGAGCACGAAGGAGACGCTTATGGGATCGCGTTGGTCCAGAGCCGCCCTCGTCTGCGCGAGCGTCGCCGCCGGCCTGTCGGCGGCGGGCCTCGCGCATGCGCAAGGCGCCGCGCCGGTGAAGATCGGCTTCGTCGTCAAGCAGCCCGACGACCCTTGGTTTCAGGACGAATGGCGCTTCGCCGAGCAAGCGGCGAAGGACAAGCAGTTCACGCTCGTGAAGATCGCCGCGCCGAGCGGCGAGAAAGTGTCGACCGCGCTCGATAGCCTCGCCGCGCAAAAGGCGCAAGGCGTGATCATCTGCGCGCCGGACGTGAAGCTCGGCCCGGGCATCGCCGCGAAGGCCAAGCGCTACGGGATGAAGCTGATGTCGGTCGACGACCAGCTCGTCGACGGCCGCGGCGCGACGCTGGCGGGCGTGCCGCACATGGGCATCTCCGCGTACAAGATCGGCCGGCAGGTCGGCGACGCGCTCGCCGCCGAGGCGAAGCGGCGCGGCTGGAATCCGGCCGAGGTCGGCGTGCTGCGGCTCGCGTACGACCAGTTGCCGACCGCGCGCGAGCGCACGGCGGGCGCCGTCGACGCGCTGAAGGCAGCCGGCTTCCCGGCCGCGAACGTCGTCGACGCGCCCGAGATGACGGCCGACACCGAAGGCGCGTTCAACGCCGCGAACATCGCGTTCACCAAGCATCGGAACTTCAAGCGCTGGGTTGCGTTCGGATCGAATGACGACACGACAGTCGGCGCGGTGCGCGCGGGCGAAGGTCGCGGCATCGGCGCGGACGACATGATCGCGGTCGGCATCAACGGCAGCCAGGTCGCGATGAACGAGTTCGCGAAACCGAAGCCGACGGGCTTTTTCGGCTCGATCCTGCTGAATCCGCGACAGCACGGCTACGACACGTCGGTCAACATGTACGACTGGATCACCCGGAACCGGACGCCGCCGCCGCTCGTGCTGACGTCCGGCACGCTGATCACGCGCGCGAACGAGAAAACGGCGCGCGCGCAACTCGGGCTGTGAGCGGCGCCGCGCGGCGGGCGGCGTCGACAGTCCGCTTCGAATCGGAGGAATACGCATGACGACACGCACCACGTTGATCACGGGCGCCGCGGGCGGCATCGGACAGGCGCTCGTGCGCCGCTTTCTCGCCGCGGGCGACCGCGTGCTCGCGCTCGACCGCGACCGCGCGGCGCTCGCCGCGTTCGTCGACACGCTCGGCGGCGCCGCCGTCGCGCCCGTCGTCGACGACCTGACCGACGCCGAGCGCCTCGCGGCCGCGCTCGCGAGCGAGCGCGTCGACGTGCTCGTCGCGAATGCGGGCACCGCCGCGTCGGCGACGCTGCGCACGACGACGAGCGCGTCGTGGCGCACGGATCTCGACGCGAACCTGACCGCGACCTACGTGAGCGTCGAGGCGGCGCTCGCCGGGATGCGCGCGCGCCGGCGCGGCGCGATCACGATCGTCGGCTCGGTGAACGGCGTCGCCGCGCTCGGCCATCCGGCGTACAGCGCGGCGAAGGCGGGACTCATCAGCTATGCGAAGTCGCTCGCGATCGAATACGGGCGAGAGGGCGTGCGCGCGAACATCGTCTGTCCGGGCACCGTGAAGACGCCCGCATGGGAAGCGCGCGTGCGGCAGAACCCGCAGGTGTTCGAGCAACTGAAGAAGTGGTATCCGCTCGAAGACTTCGCGACGCCCGACGACGTCGCGAACGCGGCTTTTTTCCTGTCGTCGGACGCGGCGCGCGCGATCACGGGCGTCACGCTGCCCGTCGACGGCGGGCTGCTCGCCGGCAATCGGGTGATGGCGCAGGAACTGACGCTCGAATCGTTCTATTGACGTGCGGCGAACGATGCGTTCGCGCCGCGCGTGCGAACCGCCGGAACGTCCGGCGTGACCGCAGACGCGCCGGATGATTTGAATCGCGGTCGACGCGGACGCCGCCGTGATCACGGCGCCGATGCGTTTTCCGCGCGGCCCGCATGGCATATCGGGCGACGCATCGTTGCGAACCGTCACGGCAAGCATGCGCTGGGCGCGATCCCGCGAACTTCGTCGCGCCGGGGCATGCGCAGATGATGGAGGCGGCCGTCGCCGAAGGCCGCTCCTTCGAGACACCGCCCGATTCGAGGTCCTGTTGACGAGCGCGGCGATGGAATTTCCGAACTCGTGCGAATTCAAGTTTCGCTGGCCGCGCAGGCATTTGCCGTTCATCGCGCCGTCGAACATCGCGTTTCGCGGCGACAAGAGCACCGTCGCCGCCGGTCTCCTGACCGACGACAACCGCCCGCCGTTCCGGCGCTTTCCCGAACAAGGCGTGCTCTTCGGCGCGCCGCCCTCGCCGCCACGCCCGCGCCAAACGAACCGGACGAACCAAACGAACCGAACGCGCGCACGCGCCCGGTGCGCGCGTCTGTCCAACGATCAATGCGCGGCCGCCGGCCGCACCCTGCCCGCATCCGCGCCCATCCGCGCAAGCACGTGCTCGGTCATCCCGCGCGCGAGCTCGGTCTCGCCGACGAACACGTCGCCCATCCCTTCGTTCGCGAGCAGCGCCGCCTCGTCGTCGCTGTTCGTGCAGAGCGCGATCTCGATCGCCGGATTCAGCGTGCGCGAGATGTCGACGATCTGCCGCACGTCGAACACGTCCGGCAGCGTGACGACGAGCATCCCCGCGCGCGCGATGTGCGCCTGCACGAGCACGATCGGCTCGATCGCGTCGCCCGACACCGCCGCGACGCCGTCCACGCGCAGCTTCTCGACCGTCTCGCGATTCTGCTCGACGACGACGTACGCGATCCCGCGCGCGTCGAGCGCCTGCGCGATCCGCGTGCCGACGCGCCCGTAGCCCACGATCACGACCTGCCCGGTCAGATGCGTCTGCGGCGTCGACATCGGCAGCGCGGCGAGCGGATCGTCGCGCGACTCGAGCCGGCGCGCGAACGCCGAGTGCCGGCGAATCCACGCGAGCGCCGGATCGATCGCCGCGAACAGCAGCGTGTTGAGCGCGATCGACAGCAGCGCGACCGCGAGAATCAGGCTCTGCCCTTCGGCCGACAGCAGCCCGAGCCCGCGCCCGAGGCTCGCGAGGATGAACGAGAACTCGCCGATCTGCGCCAGGCCCGCGCCGACCGTGAGCGCCGTGTTCAGCGGGTAGCGGAACGCGAGCACGAGCGCCACCGCCGCGAGCGTCTTGCCGACCACGACGATCGCCGCGACTTCGAGCACGTGCAGCGGCTCGTCGATCAGCACGCGCGGGTCGAACAGCATGCCGACCGAGATGAAGAACAGCACCGAGAACGCGTCGCGCAGCGGCAGCGTTTCGTCGGCGGCGCGGCGGCTGAACTCCGATTCGCGCATCATCATTCCGGCGAAGAACGCGCCGAGCGCGAACGACACGTCGAACAGCTTCGCCGCGCCGAACGCGACGCCGACCGCCGCCGCGATCATGCACAGCGTGAACAGCTCGCGCGAGCCGGTGCGCGCGACGAGCCACAGGATGCGCGGAAACACGCGCTTGCCGACCACGAGCATCAGCGCGATGAACGCCGCGACCTTCAGCAGCGTGACGCCGAGCGCGCTCCAGAGGCTGCCGCCCGCCTCGGCCGCCTGCGCGGCCGCATCGCCGTGCGCCTGAGGGCCGCCGCCGAGGAGCGCGGCGAGCGGCGGCAGCAGCACGAGCACGAGCACCATCACGAGATCCTCGACGACAAGCCAGCCCACCGCGATCCGCCCGTTGACCGATTCGACGAGCCCGCGCCCTTCGAGCGCGCGCAGCAGCACGACCGTGCTCGCAACCGACAGCGCGAGGCCGAACACGAGCGCGCCGCCGACGTTCCAGCCCCACAGCAGCGCGAGCCCGGCGCCGAGCGCCGTCGCGACCGCGATCTGGACAATCGCGCCCGGCAGCGCGATCTTGCGCACGGCGAGCAGATCGCCGAGCGAGAAATGCAGGCCGACGCCGAACATCAGCAGCATCACGCCGATTTCGGCGAGTTGCTGCGCGAGCGCGAGATCGCCGACGAAGCCGGGCGTTCCGGGGCCGATCACGATGCCGGCGAGCAAATAGCCGACGAGCGGCGGCATCTTCAGCAGCGACGCGAAGTAACCGAGGATCATCGCGAGACCGAAACCGGCCGCGAGCAGTGCAATCAGGCTGACGTCATGAGGCATCCGTGCTCCATTCGATGTAACGTTTTCGTAAGGCTTCAAGGATAAGGGATCGCGGCGGCAAATGTGCGAACTGACCAAAATTTGCCGGGGGGAGCGATCCGAGAACGCGGCGGGCGGCCGCAGCGGCGCGCCGGGTCGGGCGAGCGGCCCGGCCGGCGGCGCGCTTGCCGGCCTCCGGCCTTGCAGCGGGATTCGCGCCCGAGCGTGCGCGCGCACACTGCACACATGCGGTGCGCAGAATGAATCGGCCCCGCATCGCCTTGCGGCGCGGCTGCGCGCGGATGTCGCCTGTCGCGCCGGCCGCCGCTCTGACTCTGACTCTGACTCCGATGGGCCGGCACCACGAACATTCTGCGGACGGCCGCCATCGCCTCGTCGAATGAATTCGGATCGCCGCTTAATCCGAATTAGTCATCCCGTCTTTGATTCGAATCAAGTTTCATTCGGTTCATAGCGAATCAAAACTCGTTCTGTTGGAAAGCATTCAGAAAAAGAGTTTCACCGCCATTGCCGCGACCATCCGTCGCACTTCACCGAATCCGTTCGAAATCGAACCATGACGATTCGTCTGAACGCCCTACCCATATTGCTTTCCGACCGGCAATCAAACAGCGCGCGACACGCCCTCTTCTCCGGCATTTCCAAAGCCCCGGATATTCCCATCGCCGCATCAGGGGAAATCCCCACGCGAAACGGCTGGTGCTCGCCGATCAAGCGATTATCATCGTTACATCGTTCAATGTAATGGTTGCCGGTGAATCCCGGCGGACGCCGCGACGGCGTCGCCGATGCGAACCGGCGTCGACTAGGAGGCAATCGATCATGGCCGACCACCCGCTGCCCGAAGTCCGCGCGGACGAGCTCGAATCGTTCCGCGCGCTGCAGCAGCTCGCGTATCGCTGCGTCGAAACCGTCGGCGGCATGCTCTACCCCGGCATCACCGAGAGAACCGCGGTGCGCCTCCTGACCGAATGGGCACAGGACCACGGCGTGCGCAACTGGGGGCACAAGCCGTTCGCGTGGTTCGGCGAACGCACCGCATTCGCGGGCTTCTCCGGCCTCACGCACCTCGCGGGCTTCAATCCGGCGTTCTTCCCGAGCGATCGCCGCCTCGAGCCGGGCATGCCGGTGATCCTCGACATCGCGCCCGTCGTCGACGGCTTCGTCGCGGACGTCGGCTACACGACCTGCCTTGGCGAGAACCCGATTCTCGCGCAGATCCAGGACGATCTGATCGCGCATCGCGAGCTGATCGTGACGCTCGTCAACGCGCGCCGCACGCTCGCCGACGTCGCGCGCGAAGTCGACGCGCTCTGCCGCCGCCAGGGCGTCGAGCCGCGCCACAAGGCGTATCCGTTTCACGTGCTCGCGCACCGGATCGAGCGGATCGCCACCGGCGGCAAGCCGCGCTTCGTCGCGCGCTTCGGCGTCGACTTCGCGCTGAACCTCGTCGCGAAGCAGATGCGCGCGGGCCGCGCGCAAGGCTGGTCGCCGCTCTGGTCGGCCGAGCGCCGCTCCGAGCACGCGCCGACGCCCGGACTCTGGGCGGTCGAGCCGCATCTCGGGTTCGCGGGCGTCGGCGCGAAGTTCGAGGAGCTGCTCGTCGTCACCGCCGACGATGCGTACTGGCTCGACGACGATCTGCCGCACGTGCGCCGCTGGCGGCGCCGGCAAACGGCCGCTCATGCCGCGCTCGAGTACGCGGCATGAGCGGATGCGCGAGGAACGCGCGATGGAACGCGTCATGCGACACGCGGCGAACACGACGAAGACGATCCGCGCCGCGGACGTCGCGGATGCCGCCGGGCGCCGCGAACGCCGCGCCGATGCCGCGAACGACGCGGGCGCCGCGGCGGCGCGCGCGACGGCCGCATCCGGCCACGCGACGCCTCGACGCCCCGCGCGGCGCCGGCCGCCGCGCCCGCGCGGCCCCGCATTCTCCAGCCACACGCGATACGGGACGGCCGCACGCCGTCCGATGAATTCAAACCACAGGGAGGCACACATGGCAGTCGGCAAGCACCATCAGATCAAGGCGCGTCACGTCAAGTTCGATTTCAGCGCGACGCCGCTTCAGTGGATTCCGGGCGACCCCGAGAGCACGCACATCATCGACACGCTGAACCTGCTGTTCCCGGAAGGCGAGCTGTGGTTCTGCCGCGTGTACAACAAGGCGCTGCCGCTCATCGACGACCCGGCGCTGCACGCGGACGCCGACGGCTTCCTGCGCCAGGAGGCGGTGCATTCGCGCTCGCATCACGCGGTTGCGAAGCAGTGCTACGCGCGGCACGGCGTCGACACGCAGCCGTACACGAAACGCCTGACCTGGCTCTTCAGCAAGGTGCTCGGCGAGACGCCGCTCGGCCTGAAGATCGGCGGCACGCGCTTCTGGCTGCGCCAGCAGCTCGGCATCATCGCCGCGCTCGAGCATTTCTTCGCGTACCTCGGCCGCTGGGTGCTGAACGCGCGCGAGCTCGACGAAGCGCAGGCCGATCCGGCGATGCTCGACCTGTTGCGCTGGCACGGCGCGGAGGAAGTCGAGCACGGCACCGTCGCGTTCGACCTGCATCGCTACATGGGCGGCGGCTACTTCGGCCGCGCGTTCCACATGCTGCTCGCGATCGCGCTGCTGATCCTGTTCGTGTCGATGGGCTCGAAGTTCATGTACACGCGCGATCCGCAGGCCGGCCGCTATCCCGGTTTCGTGCGCGCGTGGAAGCGCGGCTCGCGGCGCGCGCACCTGCCGTCGTTCTGGAAGACGATCGGCGCCGCGCTGCGCTACTTCAACCCCGCGTACACGCCGCACGGCGAAGGCTCGACCGAGCTCGCGCTCGACTATCTCGCGCGCTCGCCCGCCACGCAGGCGGCCGCGCACGGCGGCAACTGGGGCGCGAAAAAGACGACTTGAGCGCCCCTCGATCGCCCGCCTCGTTCGCCGCCGCCCGCGCGGTTCCACCCATTCATCGATTTTCTTTGCCTACACCACATCACCCATGATCGACATTCGCTTGAAACGGGTTGCGCCGCTGTTGCTGCTCGGCGCGCAGGCCGTGAGCCTCGGCGCCGCGGCGGGCACGCTGACGGGCACCGTCTCGTCGGACGGCAAGCCGCTGCCGGGCGCGATGGTCACCGTGTTCGACGCGGCGCAGACGCGCCGCGACACCGTCTACACCGACCGCAACGGCCACTACGGCATCGCCGTCGACTTCGCGGGCGAGCTGCGCGTACGCGCCCGCACGCCGTACTTCAAGGATGCGGCGCAGAGCCTCGCGCTTGCGTCCGGCGCGCGCAAGACGCTCGACTTCTCGCTCGAGCGGCAGACGGTGGCCGACGAGCTGTCCGCGAGCCTGCCCGCGTCCGCGCATCTGAGCGCGCTGTCGTGGCCCAGCCAGGACTCGCGGACCGCGTTCATCAGCCAGTGCAACTACTGCCACCAGGTCGGCAATGCGCTCACGCGCACGCCGCGCGACGAGGCCGCATGGGGCGCGACGGTGCGCCGGATGGAGGGCTACGCGGCGCTCCTCACGAACAATCAGGCGCGGGACATCACGCATGCGCTGCACGAGGGAATGGACGGCCGCGCGGTCGCGGCGGTCGAGAAATACCTGTACGACGATCAGCTCGTGCCCGCGAAGATCCGGGAATGGGCGGCAGGCGACGGCCTCACGTTCATCCACGACGCAGACGTCGGCTCCGACGATCATCTGTACGGCGCCGACGAAGGCCACGACAAGATCTGGGAGCTCGACCGCAAGAGCGGCAAGCTCAGCGAATGGAAGGAGCCCGACGTCGATCTGCCGGTGGGCGGCATATTCTCGGGCGTGCAGCTGCCGATCGGCGTGTTCAGCGGCAAGCACGGGCCGCACAGCCTCGCGCAGGGGGCCGACGGCCGGTTCTGGATCACGAACGCGCTGTCGTCGACGCTCGCGTCGTTCGATCCGGCGACGAAGCGCTTCAAGCTCTACCCGCTCGGCCACTCGCATCTGTATCCGCACACGCTCCGCATCGACCGCGCGGGCATCGTCTGGTTCACGATCGTCGCATCGAACGAAGTCGCGCGCTTCGATCCTAAGACCGAGACGTTCACGATCATCCATCTGCCCGACGGCGGGTTCTGGCGCGCGGTGTCGCACTATCTGTTTCCGCTCGTCGTGAAGATGGCCGCGTGGTTCCCGGGGCAGAACCTGCACCTCGCGCTCACGCATCACAAGTGGGCATTCCAGGGCCGCGACGCGTTCCCGTTCCCGTACGGCATCGACGTGAATCCGCTCGACGGCTCGATCTGGTACGCGAAGCTCTATGCGAACAAGATCGGCCGCATCGATCCGGCGACGCTCGACGTCACCGAATTCGACACGCCGCTCAGCGGCCCGCGACGGCTGCGCTTCGATCCGCAGGGCAACCTGTGGATTCCGGCGTTCGACGACGGCGGGCTGATGAAATTCGATCCGCGCACGCATCGCTTCGAAACCTACAAGCTGCCGCTTCTCGCGCACAACGAATACGAAGTGCCGTATGCGCTGAACGTGAATCCGAAGACGGGCGACGTGTGGATCACGTCGAACATGTCCGATCGGATCTTCCGCTTCGCGCCGTCCACCCGGACCTTCGTCACGTATCCGCTGCCGACGCGCGTCACGTGGCTGCGCGACATGTCGTTCACGCAGGACGGCGCGGTGTGCTCGAGTTCGTCGAATCTGCCCGCGTACGGGATCGAAGGCGCGCGCGCGTCGTTCATCTGTCTGTATCCGGACGGCGAGCGTGGCGGCGCGGCGGCGGGCGGTACGGCAAGCACGGCGGCGGCCGCTGCCGGCGACGCGTCAGATCGCTTGCCGGCCGATCGGCAAGCGTCGAGCCGAGCGGCGGGAAGCCGCGCAATGCTCGCCCGCGCCGGATCGAATCGCGCCGGCGCGATTCAAGCCGGCCCCGTCCAGCTCGTCGCCTCGCGCGCCGATCGTTCGACACACTAAGCGAATACCCGCCATGGACATGCAAACTTTCCTGCTGTATCTGCTCATTACGGTGCTGATGGCGCCGCTGCTGGCCGTCTACGGGCTGCCGTTCATCGCTCTCGCGCGCGGGTTCGCGCGCATCGCGCGCGCACGTATCGGCAATCGTCTTCGCTACGCGATCGCGTGCGCGATCGCCGCGGCCGGGATCGCCCCGTCGTACGACGCCTATCGCGCGCCGCTGCCGATCTATGCGCGCCGGCTATTCGACGGCGTGAGCGTGGATGCCGGGTTCATGCTCGCGTCGTTCGGCGTCACGTGGATCGTCGTGATGATCGTTGCGCGGCTGTGCGTGCGGCGGCACGTGCCGCAAGACGCATGAACGGCAGGTAGGCGAAGCGCCGGTCCGCCGCACGTGCGGGACCGGCCCGAGGGATTTCGCTCGCGCCCCGGCCGCCGCGCCTGCCGCGTCGCGCCTTTTCCGTTTCGATCGGATCGCCGACGGGCGCTGCGCCGAGGCTCCCGTTGCAAATGAATCGTTCGTGGCGATAGCCGAAATTCCATGACGAAAAGTCGGCCATGTCGCATATGGCAGGCACGCTTGCATCTCGCTCGTCCACGATTTGAAATGCGAATTCGCGCTGCGCCACAATAAGCGGCGTCGACCGATATGAATCGAGATCATGCATTTTCCCGATATCGATCATCACCCGCTGCGCCGCCCGATTGGCCGACTCGATTAATCCGGGCCGACTGAATGACCGGGCAACGCATGGGGAATGGCTCCCGTCTTGACGCTATTTCCTTATTTCCTATATACACGCATGCATAAATCCTTAAAATAACCGGCCATCAATCAATTACTTTCTATCGCCATGAGCATTCGCAGTCGATTTTCCACGGACAATCCCGTACTCGCGGAAATCTGGCACCGTTCGGTGCGCGCGACGCATACCTTCCTGAGCGAACAGGACATCCGGGAGTTATATCCGCAAGTCCGGAACACTTACCTGCCGAACGTCACCGTATGGATCGACGAAGCCATCGACGGCCGCATTGCCGGCTTCGTCGGTGCGAACGGCGCGCGAATCGAAATGCTGTTCGTCGATCCGGACCTGGTCGGCCAGGGTGTCGGGACGCGCCTGCTCGACCATGTCAGGGCCGAGCATCCTCGCCTGAGCGTCGACGTCAACGAACAGAATCCGCTGGCCCACGGCTTCTATCGCCGATACGGATTCAAGGACGTCGGGCGCTCGGAAACCGATTCGGCCGGCAGACCGTTTCCGTTGATTCACATGGCGTATTGATTCGCGCGGTCGGGCATCTGCCGCGACGTGCGCTCCGGTCCATCGCCAAGCCGCGCCCTCCGACGGCCGGAATCGATGCCGAAGGCGCGCTCGTCGCCCAATGGCCGGACGGTCATGCCAGCCGCTTCGATCCGGGATGGCGGCGCGCTCACCCGCACGACGATCCGGCGCGCGGCATTTTCGGCGCGGCCATATCGACCGGAACCAAGGGCGACCGGGGCGAATGGCTGTCGCGCATGCTCGTGCCGCAGCACTGATCGCCGCGTTTTCCCGGGCCCCACGGGCCGACGTCGGCAAGCCGCGCCCGGCGCGCGCAGCGCGCCGGCGGCCGGACCTGCACGCACCGCACGCTACCGCCCCAGCCGCTCGCGGAGAAACTCGATGAACCGCTGTGTCTTCGCGGGCAGCAGACGAGTCTCGGTGATCGCATGGACGGGCATCGGCACGCCGTGCCATCCGGGCATGATCCGGCGCAGTTTCCCGTTCGCCAGCTCGTCGGCGACGACTTCCTCCGGCATCAGGACGATGCCCATGTCGAGCGTCGCCAGGCGGCGGATCATCCCGACGCTGTTCAGCGTGAAGCGCCCGCCCACCGAAACCGTCGTCTCTCGGCGTCCGTCGCGCAGCGTCCACGAGGCCGCTCTCAGGATGCCCAGGCACTCGTGCCGCGCCAGATCGGCGGGCTTTGCCGGTTCGCCCAATCGTTCGAGGTAGCCCGGCGACGCATAGAGATGCGGCGTGAGCGACGCCAGCGGGCGCGCAATGAGCTGCGAGCTTTCGGATTCCCCCATGCGGATCGCCACGTCGAAGGGCTCGCTGACGAGATCGACGCGCCTGGGCGTCAGATCGAAATCGAACGTGATGCCCGGATAGAGGGCGGCGAACTCGGCGATCAGCGGCGCCAGGGAGGTCACGGCGAAATCCACCGGCAGCGACGCGCGCAGCACGCCGCTCGGCTGCGCGAGCATTTCGCCGAGCTGCTCGTGCGCGAGGCGCGCTTCGTCGACGATGCGCTTGCATCGCTCGAAATAGATCTGTCCGGCTTCGGTCAATTCGATCTTGCGCGTCGTGCGATGCAGCAGGCGCAGCCCGATCGCCTTCTCCAGCCCGCTGATCCGCCGCGACAGCGTCGAGTTCGGCATCCCCATCGCGTCCGCGGCGCTGCGAAAGCCCTTCGCCTTGACGACCTCGACGAACAACGCCATGTCGTTCAGCAGCTCCACGCCAACTGCTCCATGAATGGATCAATGATATCCAAATTACCATATTTATCCCGAACGGGAAGCGGGCGATGATGCCGCCGTCGGAACTCGAAGGAAGCCGTCATGAAGCGACAAGCCGCGCCGGACATCGAAGGCCACGGCGGCGCGATGTTCGACGGCAAGCGGCACGCCATTCTGCCGTCGCCGGGGCTGACCGGCGAGCGCATCCGCGGGTTCGCCGCCGCGCCGAACGCGCTGCTCGCCCGGACGGGCGCGCGTCATGCGGCGCCGTAACGGCGGACGCCCTTCTTTTCTCCCTTCCCCCAATCAAGGATTTCATCATGAGCACCCTGTTCGATTCCGTCCGCGTCGGCCGATATACGCTGCAAAACCGCCTGGCCATGGCGCCGATGACCCGCAGCCGCGCGCTGTTCGACGGCACGCCGTCCGACCTGGCCGCCGAGTATTACGCACAGCGCGCGAGCGTCGGGCTGATCGTCACCGAAGGCACCCAGCCTTCGGACGACGGCCAGGGCTACCTCGCCACGCCGGGCGTCTATACGGATGCGCACGTCGCCGGCTGGAGGCGAATCGCGTCGGCCGTGCGCGCGAAGGGCGGCCATCTCTTCATCCAGCTCATGCATGCCGGGCGCATGTCGCACCCCGACAACACGCCGCATCACCGCCCGGGCGTCGCGCCTTCGGCCATCGCGCCGGGCGCGCCGATGTTCACGGCTGCCGGCATGCAGGACATTCCCGTGCCGCGCGCGCTGGGCACGGACGAAGTGCGCCGGACCGTCGACGAATTCCGCCACGCGGCCCGCCGCGCGATCGAGGCCGGCGCGCACGGCGTCGAAATCCACGGCGCGAACGCCTACCTGATCCAGCAGTTCCTCGCGCCGAGCGCGAACACGCGCACCGACGAATACGGCGGCTCGATCGAGAACCGCGCGCGCTTCGCCATCGAGGTGGCCGCCGCGATCGCCGACGAAATCGGCGCGGACCGCACGGCGATCCGCCTGTCGCCCGGCACGACGCTGTGGGGTATCGACGAAGGCGACGAAGGGCCGGCGCTCTACCGCCACCTGGTCGCCGAGCTCGACGAGCTGGGCCTCGCGTACCTGCATGTGATGCATCAGGGCGACGAACCGCTGCTCGCCGACCTCCGCGCGCGCTGGCAACGCACGCTGATCCTGAATCGGCCGGGCCGCCCGCGCGAGCTGATCGGCGCCGACGTCGCGTCCGGATTGGCCGATCTGGAAGCCTACGGCCAGATGGTGCTCGCGAATCCGGATTTCGTCGCGCGGCTGAAGGCCAACGCGCAGATGAACGCGGCGGACCGCAACTCGTTCTTCGGCGGCGCCGCGCAGGGCTATACCGACTATCCGAGCCTGAACGCAGCCGGCGGCGCATGAGGCCCTCGTCATGCCCATCCTTGCTCCGCCGCAGCGCGCGAACCACGGCGGCCACTTCCGGGCCTACGGCCTGCGGGGCGTCGCCGCGCAGATCGATCCGTTCCTCTGCGTCGACCACGCATGGATGAGCGCGCCGACTTTCTCGCCTCATCCCCATGCCGGTTTCTCGGCGGTGTCCTACCTGTTTCCGGATTCCGAAACGGGCATCGACAACCGCGATTCCCTCGGCACCCGCAACCTGATCCGGCCGGGCGGCCTGCACTGGACAGCGGCCGGCAGCGGCATCGTGCACGAGGAAGTCCCGGCGGAGGCCGGCAAGACCGTCCATTCGCTGCGGATTTTCGTCGACCTCGCCCGCGAGCGGCGGCGGATCGCGCCGTTCGCGCTGAGTCTCGAACCGCAGGACGTGCCGGTCGTGTCGCTGCCGGGCGTCGAGGTGCGCGTGCCGGCGGGCAGCTTCGCCGGCGCGCGCTCGCCGCTCGCCGCCCCCACCGACGTGACGATGCTCGACATTTCGCTGGACGAAGGCGCGGAGCTCGCGGTGCCCGTCGCGGCGGGCCATTGCGCGTTCGTCATGCCGATTGTCGGCGCGACGACGGTCGACGGCCGGGACTTCGATCTCGGCGATCTCAGGCTTCCCGTCTTTCCGGCCGCGGACGCGCGTCGCGCGATCCTGCTCCAGGCGCGTCACGGCGGCGCCAAGGTCATGCTTTTCGCCGGCTCGCCGCTGCACGCCGCGTCAACCCGAGCGTAACGGCGTTTCAACATGGGCTGCGAGCGATTCGATGGCGAGCACGCCGCGCTTGCGCTGATCGACCATCGGATCGGCGCCATGGGCCGAGTCAAGTCCATGCCGTTCAGCGACATGAAGCGCACCTCGCCGATGCCGGCGAAGACCGCGCGCATCCCGAGCATGCCGGCCGCGCCGACCTCCGGCATGGAGGGACATGCGCAGGCGCTGCCGTTGAACGAACCCGGATCGATCCCGCCCACCGGGTACGCGGCGCGAATCCGCGCTCGCCGGCATCGTCGCCGCGATGGGCGACGAACGCTTCGCGGCGGCCGTGAAGGCGACCGGGCGCACCAAGTTCATCGTCGCCGGCGTCACCAACGACCTGTGCACGGCGCTCCCGGCGCTGAGCGTCGTGCGCGAAGGCTGCGGCGTGCCCGCCGTCGCCGATGCGGACGGCCCGCCCGGCACGATCGGCGACGGCATGGTCCGGCGCCGCACGCAAGGTCACGGCGTCGCGCTCGCCGGCCCGAGCCGGATCGTCAGGCAACCCTCGGGCAACTGGGCCACGCCGGAAGGAAGCCAAATCGCGCAAGTCGTGACGGAAGCGCCGCTGGCTTCCGCATGAGGGATTCGGATCGTCGTTCGTGGCGCGGCGGGTGCGGCGGGTGCGGCGAGCACGGCGGGTGCAGCGGGTGCGGCGACCCCGCCGGTCAAGCGCGCCTTCTCTTCGGACGGCTGCGAAGCTCCACCGGCGATTGCTCGGCGGCCCGTCGATTCATCTTGTCCAGCACGCGCTTCGCCCTGCCCGCGCAATCCTCGCCGTCCGCCTTGTGATCGATCTCGTCGGCGAGCGCGACAAGCTGGCGCTTGCTGCTCGCGAGACGCTGCTCCAGCAGCTCGATTTCGTCGATCTTGCGCCGCAGCGCCTGCAGCAATTCCTCGCGAGGCCACTTGTCCAGATCCGGCGGCAGAATCGCCCGGATTTCGTCGAGCGAGAAACCCGCGCATTGCGCGCCGACGATGATCTCCAGCCGCGTCAACGCGTCCGGCGCATACTCCCGATAGCCGTTCGCCTGCCGCTGCGCAGGCTGCAGCAAGCCGCTCGCCTCGTAGAACCGGATACGCGACGCCGTCACGCCGCTCAACTGCGCGAGCTCGCCGATCTTCATTCGCGCCCTCCCGGCACTTGACATTGAAGTTGACTTTAAGCTTAAGGTCACGATGTCGTCAACCGCGGGTGCTCCCCATGAAGCTCTTCACTCCCCTCGTTCTCCCCAACGGCGCGGTGATTCCGAACCGTCTCGCCAAAGCGGCCATGGAAGAAAACATGGCGGATGCGGACCACGCGCCGTCCGACGCGCTCTTGCGCCTGTACGACGCATGGGCGAAGGGCAAGGCCGGCCTGATCCTGACCGGCAACGTCATGGTGGATCACCGCGCGATGACGGGCCCGAACGGCGTGGTGCTGGAGGACGACGCCCACCTCGACCGCTTCCGGCGCTGGGCGGAAGTCGCGCGCGCCCACGGCGCGCACATCTGGATGCAGATCAACCACCCCGGCCGCCAGATGGCCGCCGCGCTCGGCCAGACCACGCTCGCGCCGTCCGCGGTGCCGTTGGCGCTCGGCGCGCTGTCCAAGCAGTTTCCGGTGCCGCGGGAAATGACGGACGACGACATCGCCGGCGTGCAGCGCCGCTTCGTGCAGGCCGCGCGGCTGGCGGAACGAAGCGGCTTTACCGGCGTGCAGATTCATGCCGCGCACGGCTACCTGCTGAGCCAGTTCCTGTCGCCGATCACGAACCGCCGCCAGGACCGGTGGGGCGGCAGCATCGAGAACCGCGCCCGCCTGCTGCTCGACATCGTCCGCGCCGTGCGCGGCGCGGTATCGCCCGGGTTCGCGGTGTCCGTCAAGCTGAACTCCGCCGATTTCCAGCGCGGCGGCTTCAGCTCCGACGACGCGAAGCGCGTGGTCGAGATGCTCAATCCGCTCGGCGTCGATCTGGTCGAACTGTCTGGCGGAAGCTACGAGGCCCCGGCGATGCAGGGACAAGCGCGCGACGGCCGCACACTCGCCCGCGAAGCCTATTTCCTCGAATTCGCTCGCGACATCGCTGCGGCCGCGCGCATGCCGTTGATGGTCACGGGCGGCATTCGCCGCCGCGCGGTCGCCGAGCAGGTCGTCGACAGCGGCGTCGCGATGGTCGGCATCGCCACCGCGCTGTCCGTCGATCCGAACCTGCCGCGCGACTGGCTGGCGGGCGGAAACAATGCGCCGGCGCTGCGCCCGATCGTCTGGAAGAACAAGGTGCTGGGCTCGCTCGCCAACATGGCGGTCGTCAAGTTTCAGCTGAAGCGGCTCAGTGAGGGGCGTGTGACGAATCCGCGCGTCTCGCCGCTGAGAGCGCTGCTCCTGCAGCAGTTGTCCACGTCCTGCCAGACGCGGCGTTACCGGCGCTGGACGGCCGCGCGGGCGGCGCGTTAGCCAGGCGCCGTTGCGGCGGCGGGCATTCCGCGCTCGCCTGCAGCGGGCGCCGGATCGAAGTGCAGCCACGGGAATTCGCGCCGCCGCGCGTCCGGCCGAACGCCGGCGCGCGACGGCGGCGGCGCCCGCTCATTCCGAAATGCACGTTTTTGCACGTTTCAATTCTTGTTTATGCACGTTATACTGCGTGCATGACCGACGCACTTCCCCTCGCGCGACGCGACACCATCGCAAGCCGGCTGGCTCTTGGGCAGCCGGTCCAGGCCGCGGCGCTCGCCGCCGAATTCGACGTTTCCGAAGACGCGATACGCCGCGACCTTCGCGCGCTGGCCGCCGAAGGCCGCTGCCGCCGGGTCTATGGCGGCGCGCTGCCCGTCACGCCGGCGTCCGCGCCGATGGCGGCCAGGATCGACGCCGCGCGCGAACGCAAGGAGGCGCTGGCCCGCGCGGCCGCGCCGCTGATCCGGCGCGGCGAACTGCTGTTTCTCGACAGCGGCAGCACCAATCTCGCGCTGGTCGAGTTCCTGCCCGAAGACGCCGAGCTCACGGTCGCCACCAACTCGATCGACATCGCCGCCGCCGTGCTGCGGCGCTCCGATCTGAACCTGATCATGATCGGCGGCGCGGTCGATCCGGCGGTCGGCGGATGCGTCGACGCGGCCGCCGTTCAGAGCGTCAGCCGGATGAACGTCGATCACGCCTTTCTCGGCGCTTGCGCGCTGTCGCCGAAAGGCGGCCTCAGCGCATTCGGCATCGCCGATGCGGCGTTCAAGCGCGCCGTCGTCGCCGCGAGCGAGCGCCGCGTCGTCCTCGCGACGGCCGACAAGCTCGCCGCGCGCGCGCCGCACCGTGTCGCGACGATCGACGAGATCGGCTGCATCGTCGTCGAGCACGATCTGCCGCGCGCCGAATGCGCGTTGCTGTCGAAAGCCGGTGCGTCGGTGTTGCAGGCGCAGCCGCCCGTGCGGCCGTAACGCCCGTTCTTCGTGGAGTCGATCGACATGTCCGCCGACCGGCCGGCTACCCGGCTTGCCACCCGTCTCGCCTTTCTCGCGGCGGGCTTCGGGCTCGCGTGCTGGGCGCCCCTCGTGCCGTTCGCGAAACAGCGGCTCGGCGTGAACGACGGCGCTCTCGGCGCGCTGCTGCTCTGCGTCGGCCTCGGCTCGGTGGCCTCGATGCTGCTCACCGGCCCGTTCAGCACGCGATACGGCAGCAAGCCGATCATCGTCGCGGGCGGAGTCGCGCTCGCCGCGATCCTGCCGCTGCTGACCGTCGCGAGCGGGCCGATCACGCTCGGCGTCGCGCTGTTCGCGTTCGGCGCGGCGCTCGGCTCGCTCGACGTGGCGATGAACGTCCATGCGGTCGAAGTCGAGCGCGCCGCCGCGCGGCCGCTGATGTCCGGATTTCACGCGCTCTTCAGCGTCGGCGGCGCCGCCGGCTCCAGCATCATGACGTTCCTGCTCTCGATGCGCATCGGCACGTTCGCCAGCACCTTGCTGTGCGCAATGCCGATGCTCGCCGCGATCCTCTTCGCGAGCCCCAGACTGCTGCAAGGCGCGCAGGCCGGCGAGCGGCCGCGGTTCGTGATGCCGCGCGGCGTGGTTCCGCTCCTCGCGCTCCTCGCCGCGATCACGTTTCTCGCCGAAGGCGCGCTGCTCGACTGGAGCGCGTTGCTCATCACGGACAAGGGGCTCGTCGTCGCGGCCCAGGGCGGATTGGGCTATGTGCTGTTCTCGATCGCGATGACCGCCGGCCGGTTCGGCGGAGATGCGATCGCGACGCGCATTGGCGATCGGCCGACGATGTTCTGGGGCGGACTTCTCGCAGTCGCCGGGTTCGTGATTCTGCTGACCGCGCCGATTGCGGGCGTCGCGATGGCCGGCTTTGCGTTCATCGGCCTGGGCGCGTCGAACATCGTGCCCGTGCTGTTTCGCCGTGCGGGCGCGCAGCGGGCGATGCCTTCCGCGCTGGCCGTCACGGTCATCACGATCACCGGTTACGGAGGCCATCTGGTCGGCCCGGCCGGCATGGGCTTCGTCGCCCGGAGCGTCGGCCTCGAAAGCGCGTTCTGGATGCTGGCCGTCCTGCTGTGCCTCGTTCCGTGCTGCGCCCGGCTCGTGACGGGGAAGCGGTAGCGACCGCGCCCGAAGCAACGCGGCCCTGCGCGCGACGTTTCGCACGGTAGTCGCGCTCGGGACAATTTGGCTCGCCGCATCGCTCCTCGCCGTGGCGAGCGACGTGTGCCATGTTCCTCACTGAGCGTGCGCGGATCTACCGCGCGCGAAAACCGTGGAGAAGCGCCGGAGCGGCCAGCGAACTCGGTCGGGCGGATCGGCTTCGTGTCGCGTCCACCGCTCGACCGCCGACTGAGCCGACGCATTGGCAAGTCGCACACCCGCGATACGGCAAAGTCTTCGCCTTTCGCGAACGAAGCTCGGGCGGATTGCCGGCGCTTCTTGTCACGGCGCTCATTCACGCGGTCCGATGCCGCTCCTTACGCTTCACGGCAGCAACGGCACAGCGCCTGGCTTCGCGCCTCTCGTCATTTCGATTCCCCAAGTCCGTTTGGGACGGTCTTTTCTGCGGCCACGATCACGCGATCAATCCCGCGTCGCAGCCAATTGGACTAAACATCCCCGCTCGTTCCCGTAATTCGCACTCTCAGCGAATGTAATATTATTGATATTTGTGCGTAAGCAAAATGTCGCGATACATCGCATTATTTGCCGCGCCCAATTCAGACCAAAATCGTCCCTTGGAGACCAACGATGATCACAACTTCGGGCCATGTCGACAACCATTCCAACTTCGGCGGTATGTGGATCGACCGCACCGACTGGCAGGAGCAATTGAAATCAAGAGTGCCTGTTCCGGAGCTTGCTCGTCTCATTACGGATTTTGTCCGCGACGGCTTCATCGTGCTGGAAGGCGGCGCCGATCCGAGCGCAGTGGATGCGTTCCAGGCGCAAATCGACCTTTCGTTCCGGGAAGGAAATCCGGAGCTGTTCTACCAAAAGCACGGCTCGCGTGACACGCGCAAGCTCGACGAACCCGTGAACCGCCTCGGCACGCGCGTCGTGGACTGCTACGGCGCAATGAGCGAGGCGCTGGACCTCTTTTCGTCGCCGCGGCTGATCACTTTCCTGAAGGCCATCTTCGGCGAAGCGCCGCTCCTCTTCCAAAGCCTCAGCTTCGACCAAGGTTCGCAGCAGGGCCTGCACCGCGACACCGCCTATGTCGTCGTCGACCGCCCGATGGAACTCGCCGCATGCTGGATCGCGCTCGAGGACATCAAGGAAGGCTCGGGCGAACTGATGTACGCGCCCGGCAGCCACCGCCTGCCCGATTGGCCGTTCGGCGAGGGACGCAAGCACTTCGACGCCGCCCTGGACGGCTGGGATGTTCACGAGCAATGGTCCGACTGGCTACGCAGCTCCGCCGCCAGTAGCGAGCGAGGCGTCGAACGCTTCCTCGCGAAGAAGGGCGACATCCTCGTGTGGCATGCCGATCTCGCGCACGGCGGCTCGCCCGTCGTCGATCCGGCGCTGACTCGCCAAAGCCTCGTCGGACATTTCTGCCCGGCCTCGGCAAGGCCACGGTACTTCGATCACGCCCCCTGCCACGACGCCGTCGTCCAGCGTGGCCAGCTACACTATTCGAGCATGTACTACGATCTTCGGTCATCGTCTCCCGCTCGCCGCTCGCTCTGGCGTTCGATCAAGTCCGCGCTGACGCGTTAAGCGTGCGTCGCCGGTCGAACTAGGTTCGCTACGGAGCGGGGAAACATTCCGGAGCAAATCGTCGATCGGCGCCCGTCGAGCCGGCACTCGGCGGGCATCGGCTTCATCGGGAGCACATTCGGCCGACGACGGCAGCACCCCGCTCGCCACGGCCAAGTTCGGTCGATACGGCCGACGGACTCGAGCAGCCGCGTTACGCTCTTGCCCGCCCGACGAGCGCTTTCGATCCAAACGGCGTGGCCGCGCCGAACCGCCGCCGCGCGAGCGTGGACAAGGCAGGCGCGGCATGGTGTGATGGCGCACGTTCACAAGGAGCCCTCCATGTTGACCCGCCCGGACTGCATCCGCCATTGGACCGAACTCGAGGACGAAGACGACGCGCACTATCGCGGCGACACCGAACTGCTCGCGATCGGCGCGCCGCTCGCGGCGAAGCTCGGCATCACGCGGATCGGCATTCATCATTGCCGGCTGCCGCCCGGCCGCCGCACGTCGTATCCGCACGCGGAAAGCGCGGAAGAGGAATTCGTGTTCGTCCTGGAAGGCACGCCGGACGTCTGGCTCGACGGACACCTGCACCGTCTCGCGCCCGGCGACGCCGTCGGGTTCCCGGCCGGCACCGGACTTTGCCACACGTTCATCAACGACACGGACGCCGAGGTTCGGCTGCTCGTCGTCGGCGAAAGGCCGAAAGCCGAGAATCGCATTCGCTATCCGCGCAACAAGGCGTACGAGGCGACGCGCGCGGACCGCTGGATCGATTGGCCCGCGCGGCCGCTCGGGCCGCACGACGGCAAGCCCGCGCCGCGCGACGGCGATGGCTGACGGTTCGTTCGGCGCCGCGCTTCGCCGGTTGCCCGGCGGCGGCGGCGGCGGCGCGACGAGCCGCGAGCAGCGAGCAGCGACCGACGATCGGCCGCCGCCGACGACAAGCGACGGGGATGGCGCCCGCCGGCATCCGGCATCGCAATCGGGCAGCACGGCGAGCGTGACCGGCGACGGCGCGGCCCGCCGAGGTGCGTGCCCCCGAGCCCCCGAAACTCGCGCCGAGCGGCGCATTGAAGCGTGCGCACGCTGAACGGCGAGAAAAGAGGCTCGATGCGCGCAGAGCGCCCGGCTCCGCCGATCCGGCGCAAGCCGTCGACGGGCAAGGCAGCGCGGACCGGCGCTTCCGCACTTTCGCACTCTTCCTCTCTTCCTCTCTTCCTCTCTTCCTCTCTTCCTCTCTTCCGCACTTGCGCTCTTGCGCTCTTGCGCTCTTGCGCTCTTAGGATATCGACTCGCCCAATCCGTATTCCGCCGCGATTTCGCCGCGCGCCGATCCGACGGCGCCCGACCGGCACGCATCACCGATACCGCGCCGCCCCGATGAACTGCGAGAACCGCTCGCACCAGATCACGACGGTCGTATACGCGTCGACGTCGACGCCCTCCGCGAGCGGCGCGACGAAGTCACCGAACGTCTTCAGCTCGCCGACCCGCAGCGCGCGCGATTTCATCGCGAGAAACGCCTGCTTCGACGCGACGAATTCGGGCGCAAGGTAGATCTTGTAGTCCGGGCCCGGCGCGACGCGCCCCTCGAACGCGAGCGCCGTGCGCGTGACGGACAGCTTGCCGTCCGTCCAGTGCAGCGGATCGCCGCCCGTCAGGCCGCGCTCGAAGCGGCCCGTGTAAAGCGCGCGTCCGGTGATCGGGCGCAGCTCGGTTTCGCTCGCGCCGGCTTCGGCCGTCAGGAGCGGCAGCGAATACACGCCGAGCGCGAAGCCCAATACGAACGCGATCACGTGCGAGCCGATCCAGATCCCTTCTTTCTTCATAGCTTCCGTCCTCCGTAGTCGAATCGATGCGCCGTTGCCCGCGAACGGGCCCGGCATGACGACAGTCGGCGCGGCGGGCGAAATATGACAGCCGGGCGGCCATGTTCGACGTGCGGCAAGCGGTCGCGGGACGGAAGTCGCGACCGGCCGATCGGACTCGGGGAACTTGGAGAGCCTGGCGAAGTCGGCGAGGATTCTCGGGATTCTCGGGATTCTCGGGATTCTCGGGATTCTCGGGATTCTCGGGATTCTCGGGATTCTCGGGATTCTCGGGATTCTCGGGATTCTCG
>NZ_JPWT01000053.1:0-93062 GCF_000773065.1 Burkholderia sp. ABCPW 111
CGCGTTAGCGCGTTAGCGCGTTAGCGCGTTAGCGCGTTAGCGCGTTAGCGCGTTAGCGCGTTAGCGCGTTAGCGCGTTAGCGCGTTAGCGCGTTAGCGCAGGCGAACACGGCGACGGCGATCCGCGCAAGCGCTCATTCGCCGCCGCGAGCGGCCTATGTTCATTTCATCGGACGCTACGGCACGCATCATCGCAAGCATCGGCCGATTCGCCGCACGATGCGCGCATGCGATCGCCGCCTCGTCGACGCCGTCGAATCGGCTGACCGCCATCCATCCGGCAAGGCGACGCCGACCGGACAGTCCGCGTCGCCTCGCGTCGAGTGCGGCCGCGCGCGACGTCGGCGCCGAGCGAAATCGGCGCATCCACGTCCCGCCAATCGCGCCGGCGCTCGCATACGCCACGCCGTCCCGATCGCCGCGACGCGCGTGCGCCCCGCCCCGCCCGCGCCCGATTCCTCCCGCGTTCGCATTGTCCGCCACGCGCGCCGCGGCACGAAATCGCGCGCGGCGCTATGCTTGCCGATCAAGCGGCCGCCGTCGCGAGAACGGCCCCGTCCCCGCATGCGCATTGCGCCGCGTCCGCGCGGCGTCCCCCGTCATCTGAAGGAGCAATCATGAGCGAAGCAGTACGGATGGAACGCGACACGTTCGGTGAAATCGCAGTGCCCGCGGCCCGGCTATGGGGCGCGCAAACGCAGCGCTCGCTGCAGAACTTCAAGATCTCGACCGAGAAGCAGTCGCCCGAGCTGATCGAGGCGCTCGCGCTGATCAAGCGGGCGGCCGCCGCCGTCAATCTCGAGCTCGGCGTGCTCGCGCAAGACAAGGCGAACGCGATCATCGCCGCCGCCGACGAGATCGTCGCGGGCAAGCACCCCGACGAATTCCCGCTCGCGGTCTGGCAGACGGGTTCGGGCACGCAGACCAACATGAACCTGAACGAGGTGATTGCGAACCGCGCGAGCGAGCTGCTCGGCGGCGAACGCGGCGAGAGCCGCAAGGTGCATCCGAACGACGACGTCAATCGCGGCCAGTCGTCGAACGACGTGTTCCCGACCGCGATGCACATCGCCGCCGCGCGCGCGATCGTCACGCATCTGCTGCCCGCGCTGCGCACGCTGCGCGCGACGCTCGACGCGAAGGCAGCCGCGTTCGCCGACATCGTGAAGATCGGCCGCACGCACCTGCAGGACGCGACGCCGCTCACGCTCGGCCAGGAATTCTCCGGCTACGTCGCGCAGCTCGATCAGGGCATCCGCCACGCCGAAGCGGCGCTGCCGCATCTTTACGAGCTCGCGCAAGGCGGCACCGCGGTCGGCACCGGGCTCAACGCGCATCCGAAGTTCGCCGCGGGCGTCGCGGCCGAGATCGGCCGGCTCGCCGGGCTGCCGTTCGTCAGCGCGCCGAACAAGTTCGAGGTGATGGCCGCGGCCGACGCGCTCGTGTTCGCGCACGGCGCGCTGAAGACCGTCGCCGCGAGCCTGATGAAGATCGCGAACGACATCCGCTGGCTCGCGAGCGGGCCGCGCTGCGGGCTCGGCGAGCTGTCGATTCCGGAGAACGAGCCGGGCAGCTCGATCATGCCGGGCAAGGTCAACCCGACGCAGTCCGAAGCCGTGACGATGCTGTGCTGCCAGGTGTTCGGCAACGACGTCGCGGTGAACTTCGGCGGCGCGAGCGGCAATTTCGAGCTGAACGTGTTCCGGCCGATGATCGCGCACAACGTACTGCAATCCGTGCGGCTGCTCGCGGACGGCGCGCAGAGCTTCAACGATCACTGCGCGGTGGGGATCGAGCCGAATCGTCCGCGCATCGACGCGCTCCTGAACGAATCGCTGATGCTCGTGACGGCGCTCAATCCGCACATCGGCTACGACAAGGCCGCGCAGATCGCGAAGAAGGCGCACAAGGAAGGCACGACGCTGAAAGCCGCGGCGCTCGCGCTCGGCTACGTGACCGAAGCGCAGTTCGATGAATGGGTGCGGCCGGAGAAGATGGTCGGCAACGGCTGATGTCCGATGCCGGCGACGCGCGACGCGCACGGCGGGGCCGCGACTCGGTCGGCGTCGCGCGGGCCGACGACGGCCCAGCGCGGCGGCGGGCCGGTGGCGGAGCCCGCTCGCCCGCGCTGGATCGGCGCCGGGCGGCCGGCGCCATGTGATTGCCGGTTGTCGTTCGATGGTCGCCGGTTGATCGTCGCCGGCTTGATCGAACGCGCTCGATCATCGGCGCTCGATCGTCTGCGTTCGATCCGATGTAATCGAATCGAAGCGCACGATCATCATCACGTGAACGTGCTCGCGGGCATTCGATCGCCGCCGCCCTGCCGACCGTACGATCCCGGCGCGCCCTCGATGCACCCTCGACGCGCAATCGCTGCAGCATGCGTGAGCAACGTGTGCGACGCACGTCGACGCAAGCCCGCGCACGCCGCCCCGCTTTCACGCCGCGCCTCGCCGCTCCAATCGCGCCGCGCCGCTCCAATGAAAAACGCCGCGAACGATCGCGGCGTCTTCGGTTCGATGAGCCCGGCGGCCCCCGCTCACGCGCCCGCTTGGCCGCGCGACGAGCGCCGATGCGCGCTCACACTTCCCCTTTCGCGACTTCCTCGGGCTTGAGCTCGACGATCTTGTCGAGCGCGGCCCGCACTTCCATCGCGTATTGCGCGAGCCGCTTCTGCTCGTCGGTGGAGGGCTCGAACGGCGGCACGGGCACCGGATTGCCGTTCTCGTCGACCGCGACGAACACGACGAGGCAATCGGTCGTCTGGCGCAGCACGCCGCCCTTCGGATCGCCCGCGTGCACCGACACGTGGATGTGCATGCTCGTGCGGCCCGTCGCGACGACGCGCGCCTTCAGCTCGACGAGATTGCCGACGAGGATCGGCCGCTGGAAGCGGATGTTGCCGACGCTCACCGTCACGCAATAGCGGCTCGACCAGATCGCCGCGCACGCATACGCGGTCTCGTCGATCCATTTCATCAACGCGCCGCCATGCACCTTGCCGCCGAAGTTCACGGACGTCGGCTCGGCGAGGAAGCGGAAAACGGTTTCGGTGCGATCAAGCGGCGCGGAAGGCGTGGCGGGCATGTCGGCTAGCTCCAGTTCTGCGGTGTAGCGGGAAAGGAGATGATTATACGTTGCGCTGCGACAAAGCGTCGCGCCCGCCGAGCCGGGCCCGCCGCGCACGCCGGGGCGAAAGCGGCGCTAGCTCGCGGCCGCGCCGTCAGTTGCGGATCGTGATGCCCTGATCGATCGTGCCGTACATCTCGATGCGGCCGGTGCCGGCGCCGGACCCGCCCGCGCCGCCGGACGCGCAGCCGGTGCAGACAAAGACGGCAATGAGGGTTGCAACAAGCGTTTTCATCGGGAGAAGCGTCGTCGAATGGCCGGCGCGCCGCGATGGCGCGCCGCCGGGTCAGCGGTCGTCGCATTTTACGCGCGCTGTCGGGACACGCGCCGAAGGCGGCGGGCGCATGACGTCGGGTCGCCCTAATCCGAGACACCTTGCCCTGGACCTGCTCCTTGCCCTGAGCCCAAACCTAAACCCAAACCTGAGCCAGAGCCAGAGCCAGAGCATGCGCCCGAACCGGAGCCAATGCCACGACTTGAACCTGAACCCGAACCCCGGCATGCGCCCGAACCGCAACGCCGGCTTCAGTCATCAAGCCCGGCGCGCATTCGACATTTCACCCGACGCCGAAACATCGAATGCAATACGCGCCTACACTCGAACACATCCCCCTGTCCGAAATCCGCCAATGTCCGACTCCGACCGCCACCACCATTTCCCCGGCCTGAGCCATCTGGGCGCGCTGCTCGCCGATCCGGGGCGCGCCGCGATGCTCTGGGCGCTGATGGACGGCAGCGCGCGCCCCGCGGGCGAGCTGACGATGATCGCCGGGCTGTCGCCGTCAGCGGCAAGCGCGCATCTCGCGCGGCTCGCGGACGGCGGCCTCCTCGCGCTCGACGTGCGCGGCCGCCACCGCTACTACCGGATCGCGTCGCCCGACATCGCCGCGGCGATCGAGGCGCTCGCGAACGTCGCGCAGGCGGCCGCGCCGCGGCGCCCGACGCCGCAACCGGCGCGCACCGTGCCGCCCGACATGCGCTACGCGCGCACCTGCTACGACCACATGGCGGGCGAGCTCGCGGTCCAGGTGTTCGAGCGGCTGATGTCGCGCGGCTGGCTGACGATGGCGGACGGCGCGCTCGACGCGACCGCGGCGGGCGCCGCGCAGTTCGCGCAATGGGGCGTCGACGTCGGCGGCCAGCGCGCGAAGCGCCGCCGCTTCGCATGCACGTGCCCGGACTGGAGCGAGCGTCGTCCGCACCTGGGCGGCGCGCTCGGCGCCGCGCTCCTCGACAGCTTCTGCCGGCGCGGCTGGATCGAGCACGCGGCGAAGCCGCGCGTGCTGCGCGTGACGCCCGCCGGGCAGCGCGAATTCGACGCGCTGTTTACCGGCGGATGACGCGCGCTTTCATCGGTCTGACGAATTCCCGAGTGCCGACAATTCTTGTTACACGCACGTCAAATCGCATAACAAAACGACCGTCACTGAAACATGTCGAGCGGATAGAGTGGATTCATACGGCGCGTGCCACGCCGGACATAACAGAGACAATGATGACCATCCTCGCCGTTCGTAGTCCATTTGCGCTGTCGCGCATCGCCCGCCACACGCTCGTCGCCGTCGCGATGCTCGCCGCCTTGCCGCCCGCCATCGCGCAGACCATCGATGCGCCGCCCGCCGGCGTCGCCCAGCAAGCGGGCGGCGATCCGCCGAGCCGCGTCGCGCGCCTCAATTACCTGTCCGGCGCCGTGACGACCGAGCCCGCGGGCGCGAGCGACTGGTCGTACGCGGCCGTCAATCGCCCGCTCACGACCGGCGACCAGCTATGGAACGATTCGGGCGCGCGCTCCGAGCTGCACATCGGCTCGACCGCGGTGCGCCTCGGCCAGTCGACGAGCCTGTCGCTCCTCAACCTCGACGACACGAACACGCAGTTGAAGGTGCCGCTCGGCACGCTGTCGACGCACGTGCGCGAGTTGCCGCCCGGCACGTCGTACGAAGTCGACACGCCGAACCTCGCGCTCGCGGTCGGCTCGCCCGGCGACTATCGGGTCGACGTCGCGCCCGACGGCTCGAGCACGACCGTCACCGTGCGGCGCGGCAGCGCGACTGTCTACGGCGACGGCGCGCAGATGCCGGTGTCGGCCGGCCAGCGGGTCGTCTTCACGGGCACCGGGCTGCAAGTCGCGGACACGGGCGCCGCGCCGCCGCCCGACGGTCTCGACGAATGGGCCGCGAGCCGCGATGCCGCCGAGGAGCGCTCGGTGTCGGCGCGCTACGTGTCGCGCGAAATCCCGGGCTACCAGGATCTCGACGCGAACGGCTCGTGGCGCGACGACCCCGATTACGGCGAGGTGTGGGTGCCGAGCGCGGTGCCCGCCGGCTGGGCGCCGTATCGCACCGGCCACTGGATCTGGCAGGCGCCGTGGGGCTGGACCTGGGTCGACGACCAGCCGTGGGGCTTCGCGCCTTACCACTACGGCCGCTGGGCCTACGTCGACGATTCGTGGGCCTGGGTGCCGGGCCCGCTCGTCGTCAGCGCGCCGCCGTGCTACGCGCCCGCGCTCGTCGCGTTCGTCGGCGGGGGCGGCGGCGGCTTCGACTGGAGCGTCGGCCTCGCGATCGGCGGAATCGCGGCAGCGGGCGTCGCGTGGTTCCCGCTCGGCCCGCACGATCCGTGGCGGCCGAGCTGGGGCGGCTGGAGCCCGCACTACTACCAGCACGTGAACCGGACGGTGATCGTGAACAACGTCAACAACATCAACGTCAACAAGACGGTGAACGTGACGAACATCACGAACATCCACAACACGTACGTGAACTTCCGCGCGCCGAACGCGGTGACGGCCGTGCCCGCGACCGCGTTCGTCCACGGGCAGCCGGTGTCGCGCTTCGCGCAGAAGGTCGATCCGCAGCAGTGGCGCAACGCGCACGTCGGCTCGGGCGCGCCGGGCGTCGCGCCGGTGCGGCAAAGCTTCGCGGGCGCGCTGCGCAACGCCGCGTACCGGCCGCCCGCGGCCGTCGAGCAGCGCGCGATCGTCGCGACGCGCAACCCGGTCGTGCCGGCCGCCTATCACGACCAGCTCGCCGCGCACCTCGCGCAAAGCGGCGCGCGGGTGCCGGGCGCGGGCGCGCCCGTCGTAAAGACCTCGGCGCCGCCGAACTATGCGATGCGGCCGGTGCGCTCGCCCGAAAACGCGGGTGCGCCGAACCGCTGGGCGATGCGCAACGTGCAGCTCGTCGATACGCACGCGCCTGTCGCTCAACCCGGCCGCGGACCGCAGGGCGGCGCCGGCAACCCGGCCGCGCGCGCGGGCGAGCCACCGCAGCCGAACATGCCGCAGCCGAATGCGGCCCAACCGAACCTCGCGCGCCCCGGCATCCCGCAACCGGGCCTCGCGCAGCCGAATGCGCCGCACGCGCCGGGCGGCCCGCAGAACGCGATGCAGCCGAACGTGTCTCGCCCGAATCCCGCGCCGGCGTTCAACAATGGCGTGCCGCGGCCACCCGCAGCCGACGAGGGCCTAGGCGCGCGCGCGGAATCACGCGCACCGGGCGAAGCGCAGCGCGCGCAACCGTCGTGGACGCAGCCGCATCCGCCGATCCAGCAGCAGCACGCGAACGAAGGCCAGCCTCGCGCGAACGCCGGGCCGAATGCGCCGCTCAATTACCGTTCGCCGACGCAGAACGCGGTGCCGCCGATCCGCTCGACGCCCACGCCCATCCACCCCGCGCCGTCCGCGCCGCAGCCCGCCGAGCGGACGCAGCCGCAGCCCGCGCCGCGAAACGAAATGCGCGCGACCGAGGCGCCGCGCGGCATGCCGCGTCAGGACGCGCCGCGCAACGAATATCGCGCGCCGGCCCCTGCGCCACGTCCGCAGACGGAAGCGCCGAGGATGGAAGCGCCTCGCGCCCCCGCGCCGCGAATGGAGGCGCCTCGCATGGAACCGCGCCCCGCGCCGCCGCCGCCCGCCGTGCCGCACACCCCACCGCCTCCCGCGCCGCGCCAGGAGCCGGCGCGCCAGGTGCGTCCGGATCAGCAGCACGGCTCCGATGCGCACCGCGAAGAACGTCGGCGTGCGTGAGGTCGCGCCGCGCATCAAACAAAAAAAACCCGCGAGTTTCGCGGGTTTTTTCATGATTCGGCCGACGAGCGGCGCGCCGCTCAGACGGCCATCGGCGCGCTCAACGGCTCGTGATGGCGATAACCGGCGAGCGTGAAATCCGACGGCTCGACGCGCTCGAGCCATTCCGGCTCGTACTTGCCCGTCTTCGCGTAATCGGGCACGCGCTCGGCGATCTCGAGCCGCGGGCTCTCGAACGGCTCGCGCTCGAGCTGCTGCTTCAGCATGTCGAGCTGATTCTCGTAGATGTGCGCATCGCCGACGAAGTACGTGAACCAGCGCGGCGCGTAGCCCGTCAGCCGGCCGACGAGCGCGAGGAGCGCCGCGCCTTCCGCGAGATTGAACGGCGTGCCGAGTCCGACGTCGTTGCTGCGGATGTACAGGCACAGCGAGATTTCGCGGCGCTCGACGTTCGGCAGGAACTGATACAGCAGATGGCACGCGGGCAACGCGATCTCGTCGAGCACCGCGGGGTTCCAGCCGTGAAACAAAATGCGCCGGCTCGACGGATCGCGCACGATCGTGTCGAGGCAATCGCGCAGCTGATCGATCGCCTTGTGGAGCAGCACCTTGCCCGCGCCGCCTTCGTCGAATCGGGCAACGACGCGAAAGCCGCGCGACGTCGCATCGGCGATCTGCGCGTCGGCGTGCGCGTCGAGCACCTTGTAGCCCGGCCACTGCCGCCATTGAACGCCGTACACGTCGCCGAGATCGTCCGCGCCGCGGCGGTACGGGTTCGCGAGCCACTGCGCGTTCTCATTCGCATTCGCGTCCCACACCTTGCAGCCGAGCGCGCGGAAATCGGCCGCGCTGCGCTTCGCGCGCAGGAAGCCGACGAGTTCGCCGATCGCCGACTTGAACGCGAGCTTCTTCGTCGTCACCGCGGGAAAGCCCTGCTGCAGATCGAAGCGCAGCATCGCGCCGGGCATGCTGACCGTGCGGATGCCCGTGCGGTTGTTCTGCCAGGTGCCGGTGTCGAGAATGGTGCGAACGAGGTCGAGATACTGTTTCATGCGGGTTCCTCCGGCCGCGGAAAGCGGCCGTGCCCGCCATTTTAGCAAGGGCCGCGTCAGCAGGCCCGACGCAGGTCCTCTTCGCGCTTCGCGCGCGTGCTGCCGTCGTCGCGCATCCCGTACGCACAGAGCAGACGGTAGAGCGTCACGCGCGACACGCCGAGCTCGCGCGCGGCGTCCGCGAGCCGGCCGCGATGCCGCAGCAGCGCGACTTCGATCGCGTGCCGCTCCGCGCTTTCGCGCGCCTCCTCGAGCGACATCGGCACGACTTCCGCGTAGTTCGACAGCTCGAGATCCGCCGCGCTGATCATCCGCCCTTCCGACATCACGATCGCGCGCCGCACCCGGTTGATCAGCTCGCGCACGTTGCCCGGCCACGCGTAGTTGTGAAGCGCGGCGATCGCGTCGGGCGTGAAGCCGCGCAACCGCCGGTGCGCGTCGCCCTTGAAACGCTCGAGCATGTGCCGGGCGAGGATCTCGATGTCCTTGCCGCGCTCGCGCAACGGCGGCTCTTCGAGCTTCAGCACGCATAGCCGGTGATACAGGTCCTCGCGAAAGCGGCCGTTGCGCAATGCGACCTGCATGTCGACGTGCGTCGCCGAGATGATCCGCACGTCGACCGGAATCGACGTGTGCCCGCCGACGCGCTCGACCTTGTGCTCCTGCAGGAAGCGCAAGAGGCTCGCCTGGCTCTCGAACGGCAGATCGCCGATTTCGTCGAGGAACAGCGTGCCGCCGTTCGCGGCTTCGATGCGGCCGATCTTGCGCTGATTCGCGCCGGTGAACGCGCCGCGCTCGTAGCCGAACAGCTCGGCCTGCAACAGCGTCGGCGGAATCGCGCCGCAATTGATCGCGACGAACGGCGCGCTCACGCGCGACGAACGCTCGTGAATCGCGACCGCCGTGAGCTCCTTGCCCGTCCCCGATTCACCGGAGATGAACACGGGCGCGTCGGTCGCGGCCACCTTGCGGATCATCTTGAAGAGCGCGAGCATCGCGTCGCAGGTGCCGACCATCTCGCCTTCGTTGCGCACCGTCGCGGCGGCGGGCGCGAGCCCTTCCGACAGCGTGACCATCCCGTACGCGTGGCCGACCGATTCGACGATGCGCTCGCATTCGTAAGGCACCGTCACGTAGTCGAAACAGTAATCGCGCACGAGCCGGCGCACCGCGTCGTCTTCCATCTGCCCCCGCCTCGTCGTCGCGATCCATCCCACGTTCGGCGTCTTCAAGCTGGCTTCGAGCTCGCGCAATTCGGCGGCCCCGACGCCGCAAGAAAAATCGAGCAAGCCGCCCGCGATCACGTCGCGCGCGGCGGAGCGCCGCATCTCGCGCGGCGAATCGACGACGTCGACCTGCCATCCGTGCTGATCGAAACAGCGCCGCAGATCCGCATCCGGACGATGGGAATAGTAGATGAGATGCCTTGCCGCAACATCCATGACGCCACCCAGTCAATCGAATTGCGTCGCGCCGCCTGGCACAGGCGCGCGACGGAACCGAGCCGGAACCCGCGAGAGGAACTCGGCTCGTCATTTTTCACAACACTGGAACTGCGTTTCCCCGTAGATCGGCGCTTGGCTCGAAAAAGAGCGGTGGTCACGGCCGCCCGTTTCTCGACTCTATGTTGTTTCAGCGTACTGACAAGCGTGCGACAAAGCAAATGAATTAAATCAACTCTTTTCAGCATGGACTGCATTAAAACGGCATTGCATTCTTCTGCTTAAACTCCGAAAGACTGTGTTTATCAATTCGCTTAATTCGTTGCACGCTTGAATAGAAGATTAGATTAGCCCGTCAATTTTTGAATCAGCGGTATTCCCAAGTGCCCGTTTCAGACCTGAAACGTTTTGCGCGCGATCGAGCGCGCCCCGATTCGTCCGCGCATTCGCGCAGCCCGCCCGGTCAACGGATTGCGCGCGATGGCATGCATTTCGCTGGATCACCGGCAAACCGGAGAGACGCCATGCGAATTGCGGCCTGTCTTGCCTATCGACCTCATTGCACCGCCACTGTGCTCGCCGCGTGGTTTGCCGTGTTGTCGCCTTTTGTCGCAGCCGCGCACGAAAACGAAACAAATCGAATCACCGATGCGCAGCCCGTGCATGTCGCGTCGGCCGAATGGACCGAACGCATCGCGCGCGTCGACGCCGGCGCGTTCGCGCGACCGCGCGAGCGCACGGCGACACCGGTTCCCGTCGCGACGCCGGCACCGCTCGTCGGCGGCGGCGCAGCCGTGACGCTATGGGACGAGATCGGCCCGCCGACGCCGCTGCCCGTGCCGGCCGACGCACAGCGCACGGTCAGCAGCGACGGCACGCGCGATACGAGGCAATGACGCATTCGAATGCAAAGGGCGAGCCCGCCGCGACAAAACAACGCAACGCGAACAGGAGACGAGATGACCGCAATGCCCGACGCTTCGCACCCGTCGTCGCGCCGCACGCTGTCCGCCGTGCGGATCGGTTTCAGCGACGCGAACGTGCGCGCCGAGCCGATGGGCGCGGTTCCGCGCGGCGCGGCGCGCGAGCACGCGGTCGAATCGCGCGCGGCGAATCGCCGACGCGCGTCGCGCATTCGCGACGATCGCGACCGTCTCGGCGCGCCGGCCGTGCATGCCTGCATGCGGCGCGCGAACGCGGCCGCCGCGCGCCGCACGCGCGTTTGGCCTCTCTCCGATTCGAAGCATTCGCACATTTCCATCCGGCTCGCTCGGCTTCGCGCATCGCATGCGCCGACGAGCGCCGGATGCATCGCATTGTCGAACCCGTCAGGTTCGCCGCCCGCGCTTCGTCGCGCGGGCGCCGCAGGCCTTCAGCGCCGCAGCGTCACGATCCTCACGCTGAGCGCGGAAGTGGAGACCGCCCCGGATAGCGCGCTATCCGAGGCGGCCTCGAAACACGGAAATCTGGGACAGCCGTCGGGGGGGCATGACATGCAGCGTGCATTGCGCCACGGCGACGCGCTCGCACATCTCATCGGAATCGTCCAGGTCGTCCAGATAGCCGAAGCCGTTCATGCAACGGCAAACGTTTTGGTGCTCCGTCCCCCGGCGGGCACTCTTTTTGACAACGGAATTCCTAGACGTCGGAGCGCAGGATGACGACGCGCCCACGCTTTGCAGCGGCGAAGCCTGCAACGGCCGCCGGTTTCGCGCCCGCCTCGGCGCTTCGCCCGACTTCAGACAACGCACGCGGCGTCGCGCCGCGCAACGCCGTGCCGCGCGGATGCGCGCGCGTCGATCGCGCCGACGCCGCCGCGACAAGCGGCCGCGATCAGCGGATCGCAATGACATCGAGCGTGGCCCGCGACGCGCGCCGCCGACGCGATTCGCATCGGGCCGCGTGCGCATCGGCGCTTGTGCGCGCACCGGCCGCGACATGCATGCCGCGGCGGTCGCGCCGGACGCACGACGCCGGCAACGCCGGCGACACTGACGACGCCGGCGACGCGGCGGCGCGTCGCGCCGGCGCACACGTTTTTCCGGCGCGGCGAGCGAACCGGCTCGCCGCGTCGAGCACACGTCGCGGCGCGGCGCGTGCGATCGGCATCATCGAATCGAAGACCGCCGGCAATGCCGGCGACAGGCAAGACAACCATTCGTCGTCGCCGCGCTGACGCGCAGCCGTCGACGGCTCTTACCGGGGAGCGTGCGTCGCGCCGCCGAACATGCGGCGCGTCGCGCAACGGGGGGACCGACATGGCCGGGGAAACCGCGCCGACGCTCGTTCGGCCAGCCGCCGCATTCGCGCGCCGCGCGCCGTGCGCGCGCGTCCTCGATCGCGGCGTCGCCGCTCGGCCGGACACGGTCGGCGGCGGCGCCGCGCGGCCGCGTCGTCCGACTTCACGCACCCGGCACGCGCGCGCCGTCCGTGCATCGCGCGACGCGCGTCGCGCGCATCGCCGCGCTTCCGACCTGAACGAATGCTCGACGAATACGCATGCGCCGCGCCCGAGCCGAGCCGAGCGCCGGCCAAACGGCGTCGCCCCCTTCGCCGCTCGCCCGCCTCGATCGCGGCGCCGGCGCGCTCGCCGCGACGCATGCGGCGAACGCGACGCCCGCACCGGACATCGCGCGCCGCTCTCGGCGCGCACATCCGCGACACGTTCTGAACAACATCCATGCAGAGGTGCATCGTGCAAGACTCCCGCTCCTCCTCCGGTTGCACGCCGCCCGGTCACGCCGCGCATCCGTGCGTCCCGCCGGCCGACACGGCCGCGCGCCAGCTCGTCTACCTGTCGCGCACGCCCGACACGGTGCTCGTCGAGCATCTGCGCGCGCGACACTGGAACGTGCACGTCGCACGCTCGGCGAACGAAGCGGCGCGGCGCGTGAAGCCGGACGAGCCGCAGGCGGGAATCGCCGATCTCGACGGCTTCGCGCCGCGCGAGCTGCCGACGCTCGAATCGGTGCTGCGACAACAGCAAGTCGGCTGGATCGCGCTCGCGGGCGACACCCGCCTCAACGATCCCGACGTGCGCCGGCTGATTCGCCAATACTGCTTCGACTACATGCAAGGCCCGCCGCCGCACGAGACGATCGATTACCTCGTCGGCCATGCATACGGCATGGTCGCGCTGTGCGACCTCGATATCGCGGCGGGCGCCGCGCAGGCGACGGGCGACGAGATGGTCGGCGCGTGCGACGCGATGCAACAGCTGTTCCGGATGATCCGCAAGGTCGCCGCCACCGACGCGACCGTGTTCATCTCCGGCGAATCCGGCACCGGCAAGGAGCTGACCGCGCTCGCGATCCACGAGCGCTCGGAACACCGCAAGGCGCCGTTCGTCGCGATCAACTGCGGCGCGATTCCGAATCACCTGCTGCAGTCGGAACTGTTCGGCTACGAGCGCGGTGCGTTCACGGGCGCGAGCCAGCGCAAGATCGGCCGCGTCGAGGCGGCCGACGGCGGCACGCTGTTCCTCGACGAGATCGGCGACATGCCGCTCGAAAGCCAGGCGAGCATGCTGCGCTTCCTTCAGGAAGGCAGGATCGAGCGCCTCGGCGGGCACGATTCGATTCCCGTCGACGTGCGGATCATCTCGGCGACGCACGTCGATCTCGAGGCGGCGATGCGCAACGGCCGCTTTCGCGAGGACCTGTATCACCGGCTATGCGTGCTGAAGCTCGAAGAGCCGCCGTTGCGCGCGCGCGGCAAGGACATCGAGATCCTCGCGCATCACATCCTGCATCGCTTCAGAAGCGACGGCGCGCGCAGGATTCACGGCTTTACGTCGTGCGCGGTCGAGGCGATGTACAACTACCAGTGGCCCGGCAACGTGCGCGAGTTGATCAACCGAATCCGGCGCGCGATCGTGATGTCCGATAGCCGCCAGTTGTCGGCCGCCGATCTCGATCTCGCGCCGTTCGCGACGCGCCAGGCGACGACGCTCGCCGAGGCGCGCGAGCGCGCCGAGCGCCGCACGATCGAGGCGTCGCTGCTGCGGCATCGCAACCGCCTGACCGAGGCGGCGGCGGAGCTCGGCGTGTCGCGCGCGACGCTGTATCGGCTGATGGTGTCGCACGGCCTGCGCGACTTGTCGTGGGGAACGCATCGACCGGGCGCGAGCGCCCCGGACGACGAGGCCGACCACGCGTGACGCGCGCGCGGCATGCGGCGCGCGGAACGCGGAACGCGAAGCGTCCGCCGCCGGGCACGCCGCGACGCGAATCACGCACCCGTCGCCTTTCGAGCCGGCGCGACGCGCGAACGCCGCCCGTGCGGCGGCGCCGAACGAAGCCGAAGCGCCGCGCGGCGGCCGACGCGCGATCCGGTAGAATCGTGCCCCCGGCATCTCTACTGTTCCCGTCATGACGACGCTGACCCTGATCGTCGCACGCGCCCGCAACGGCGTGATCGGCCGCGACAACCAACTTCCGTGGAAACTCCCCGAGGATCTCGCGTTCTTCAAGCGCACGACGATGGGCGCGCCGATCGTCATGGGCCGCAAGACGCACGAGTCGATCGGCCGGCCGCTGCCCGGCCGCCGCAACATCGTCGTCACGCGCGACGCCGCGCGTCGCTTCGACGGCTGCGACACGGTCACGTCGCTCGGCGACGCGCTCGCGCTCGCCGAGCGCGACGGCGCGGCCGAGGCGTTCCTGATCGGCGGCGCGCAGCTTTACGCGGAGGGCCTGCGCCACGCGGACAAGCTGATCGTCACCGAGATCGACGAGGACTTCGAAGGCGACGCGTCGTTCCCCGCGCCCGATCCCGCGCATTGGGAAGAGGTGTCGCGCGATGCGCATCGCGCGGCGCAGCCGAACGAATTCGCGTACGCGTTCGTCGTCTACCGTCGCAGGCGCGCCGGCTGACGAACGCCGGACGGCGCGTGATCCCGCGCCCGCCTGCCCGACGGCATAACGCCCGACGACAAAAAAAGCGCCGCTTCCCGCGGCGCTTCTTGCTTTTGCGCGCGATCGAACCGATCGCGGCGCTCACTGCCCGGCGATCGTCATCTGTTCGATCAGCACCGAGCCCGTTTCCTTCGTGCCGCGCACGATCGAATCCGCGCCGATCGCGACGATGTGGCGGAACATCTCCTGCAGCGTGCTCGCAACCGTGATTTCCTCGACCGGATACTGGATCACGCCGTTCTCGACCCAGAAGCCCGCCGCGCCGCGCGAATAGTCGCCCGTCACATAGTTGACGCCCTGCCCCATCAGTTCGGTCAGCAGCAGGCCCGTGCCGAGCTTCTTGAGCATCGCGTCGAAATCGTCGGCCGGCTTCGTCTGCGCGCTCCTCAGCGCGATGTTGTGCGAGCCGCCCGCGTTGCCCGTCGTCTGCGTGCCGAGCTTGCGCGCCGAATACGTCGACAGGAAATAGCCCTCGACCACGCCGTCCTTCACGACGCCGCGCGCGCGCGTGCGCACGCCTTCCTCGTCGAACGGCGCGCTGCCCATCGCGCGCGGCACGTGCGGGTCCTCGACGATCTGCACGTGCCGCGCGAACACTTCCTTGCCGAGGCTGTCGACGAGGAACGACGTCTTCCGATACAGCGCGCCGCCGCTCACCGCCTGCACGAACGCACCGAGCAGGCCCGCCGCGAGCGGCGCCTCGAACAGCACGGGCACCTTGCGCGTGTCGAGCCGGCGCGCGCCCATCCGCGCGAGCGCACGCTCGGCCGCATAGCGGCCGACCGACTCGGGCGACGCGAGCTCGTCCGCGCGGCGCTTCGACGTGTACCAGTCGTCGCGCTGCATGTGGCGGCCGCTGCCCGCGATCGGCGCGCACGCGACGTAGTGGCGCGAGTACGGATAGCCGGCGAGGAAGCCGCGCGTCGTCGCGAGCACGAACTGCGAGTGCTGCGCGGACACGCTCGCGCCTTCCGAATTGCGGATCTGCGGGCTGACCGCGAAAGCGGCGTCCTCCGCGCGGCGCGCGATGTCGACCGCTTCGTCGGCCGAGATGCACCACGGATGGTAGAGGTCGAGATCGCGCGGATCGGTTTCGAGCAGCTCGGCTTCGGCGAGCCCGGCCGCGTCGTCCTCGGCCGTGAAGCGCGCGATGTTGTACGCGGCCGCGACCGTGTCCTTCAGCGCCGCGGGCGAGAAATCGGACGTGCTCGCGTTGCCGCGCTTCTTGCCGATGAAGACGGTCACGCCGACCGTCTTGTCGCGGTTGTGCTCGATCGTCTCGACTTCGCCGCGCCGCACCGACACCGACAGGCCGTCGCCTTCGGAGATCTCGGTCGCGGCGTCGGTCGCGCCGAGCGCCTTCGCGTGCCGGAGGATGTCCGTCGCGATTTCTTTCAGTTCGTCCTGCGTGTGCGGGAAATAGTGCGCCTGGGCGTCGAGGTTTGCAGCCATCGTCGTGATATCCGGTGGCGGGCGGGTCGCCCGCGTGTTTCGAAATGTGCGTATCCCGCGATCATAGCAAGGTCCGGCGCCGGCGACGCGAGTCGGCGAACGCAGCGCGCTGCGGCGATGCGCGGCGTGCGGTGCGCGCCGCGATACAATGCCGCCCATGACACGCAAAACCCGCATCCAACCGATCGAGCACGCCGGCGAGGACGCCGACCACGGCTACGATCGCCCGAGCAAATCCCAACTGAAGCGCGACATGCACGCGCTGCAGGAACTGGGCTCCGCCCTCGTCGAGCTGCCGAAGGACGCGCTAAAGCGCATGCCGATGCCGGAAGATCTCGCCGACGCCGTGCGCGAGGCGCGCCGCATCACCGATCACGAGGGCAAGCGCCGCCAGGTTCAGTACGTCGGGCGCGTGATGCGCTCGCTCACCGCCGACGAGACGGCCGCGCTGCGCACGGCGCTCGACACGCAGCGCGGCGTGAACAAGGCCGAGACGGCGCGCCTGCACTGGATCGAACGCACCCGCGAGCAACTGCTCGCGAGCGACGACGCGCTGACCGCGTTCATCCGCGAGCATCCGGCCGCCGACGTGCAGGAAGGCCGCACGCTGATCCGCAACGCGCGCAAGGAAGTGCAGCAAGGCAGGCCGCCGCGCTACTTCCGCGAGCTGTTCCAGTGGATCAAGACGGCGAGCGGCTCGGCGGGCGACGCGCACGACTCGCCCGAGCACTCCTCCCCTTCCGACGATGAAGACGACGACGACCAAGCGTAACCATCCCGACGAACTCGTGATCGGCCTCGTGTCGATCAGCGACCGCGCGAGCAGCGGCGTCTACGAGGACAAGGGCATCCCGGCGCTCGCCGAGTGGCTCGCGGCCGCGCTCGCGTCGCCGTGGCGCGCCGAAACGCGGCTCATCCAGGACGACGCGCCGACGATCTCGGCGACGCTCATCGAGCTCGTCGACACGCTCGGCTGCGACCTCGTGCTGACGACGGGCGGCACGGGCCCGGCGCGCCGCGACGTGACGCCCGAGGCGACGCTCGCGGTCGCGACGAAGGAGATGCCGGGCTTCGGCGAGCAGATGCGGCAGATCAGCCTGAATTTCGTGCCGACCGCGATCCTGTCGCGGCAGGTCGCGGTGATCCGCGAGACCGCGGACCACGCGGCGCTGATCGTGAACCTGCCCGGCCAGCCGAAGTCGATCAAGGAAACGCTCGAAGGGCTGCGCGGCGACGACGGCAAGGTCGCGGTGCCGGGTATTTTCGCTGCGGTGCCGTATTGCATCGACCTGATCGGCGGCCCTTACGCGCAGACGAATCCGGCCGTATGCGCGGCGTTCCGGCCGAAGAGCGCGGTGCGCGCGCCGAAGTGACGGCGGCCGTTGGCGGCGTGGCCGCGCAGCTCGCCAAGGCAGCCGATTCCGTGATAGGCGCCTCCGCGGCAATCAGCCTTCCGGAAGACGCCCCCGCCGCGGGCGGTCGAGGCACATTCGACGCACGCGGGCCGCGAGGCCCGTCCGACGTGCCGGCCGCGCACACGGCGGCCTTCGTGGAGCACGCGGCGCGGCGCAACGCGGCGACATGCGGCGCGGGCGCCGCGTCGTACGCCGGCTGCGGGCCGCTCGGCGCGGCGCGCGAGCGCGCCGGCACGCGCCGCGCACGGGCACCGCGCCGGATCGCGCGCGCCGCCCCGCTCCGCTTAAGCGGTCTCGCCCGCCGGCGCGGCCGGGATCAGGAAGTGCTCGCGATAGTACTTGAGCTCGTCGATCGACTCGTGGATGTCGGCGAGCGCGGTATGCATCGCGCGCTTCTGGAAGCCCTTGTAGATCGCGGGCTGCCAGCGCCGGCACAGCTCCTTGAGCGTGCTGACGTCGAGATTGCGGTAATGAAAGAAACGCTCGAGCTCCGGCATCCAGCGCGCCATGAAACGGCGGTCCTGGCAGATCGAGTTGCCGCACATCGGCGACTTGCCGGGCGGCACGTGCTGGCCGAGGAACGCCTCGATCTGCGCGGCGGCGTCCGCCTCCGTGACACGCGACGCCCGCACGCGGTCGATGAGGCCGGAGCGGCCGTGTGTGTTCTTGTTCCAGTCGTCCATCTTCGCGAGCGTCTCGTCGCTCTGATGGATCGCGAGCACCGGCCCTTCGAGCGCGACGTCGAGGGTCGAATTGGTGACGACGACGGCGATCTCGATGATGCGGTCGGTGTCCGGGTTCAGGCCCGTCATTTCCATGTCGAGCCACACGAGGTTCAATTCGTTGCGAACGAGCGCGGGCTGGCCGGCCGCGGCGGAGATATCGGTCATGTGCAATCCTGGGAAATGGGCGGACGGCGCGCGCGCCGCCGGGCGGGCCGGCAAACGACGAGCGGGCCGGGTCCGCAAGAACATATAATTCTCGCATAGATACCACCAGCGCCTTCGATGTCCGCCTATACCTTCACCCTGCTCTTCGCCGTCGCGGTCGTCGCGATGACGGGCACCAAGCTGTGGCTCGCGTCGCGGCAGATCCGCTTCGTCGCCTCGCATCGCGCCCGCGTGCCCGCGCAATTCCGCGAAACGATCCCGCTTTCCGCGCATCAGCGCGCCGCCGACTACACGATCGAGCGCACCCGGCTCACGATGTTCGAGATCGTCGTGGGCTCGGCCGTACTCGTCGGCCTCACGCTCCTCGGCGGCGTCGGCGCGCTCGATTCGCTGCTCTCCGGCTGGCTCGGGCGCGGCTACGGCCAGCAGGTCGCGCTCGTCGCCGCGGTGCTCGTGATCTCGGGCGCGGTCGACCTGCCGTTCGAGTACTACCGCCAGTTCGGCATCGAAGAGCGCTTCGGCTTCAACCGGATGACCAAGCGCCTGTTCTTCGCCGATCTCGCGAAGAACGCGCTTCTCGGCGCGGCGCTCGGGCTGCCGCTCCTCTTCGTCGTGCTGTGGCTGATGAACCAGGCGGGCGCGCTCTGGTGGCTGTGGACGTGGGCGGTGTGGGTCGGCTTCCAGATGCTCGTCCTCGTGCTCTACCCGAGCTTCATCGCGCCGCTCTTCAACAAGTTCGAGCCGCTGTCCGACGACGCGCTGCGCACGCGCATCGAAGGGCTGATGAAGCGCTGCGGCTTCGCGGCGAAGGGCCTCTTCGTGATGGACGGCAGCCGCCGCTCCGCGCACGGCAACGCGTACTTCACGGGTTTCGGCGCGTCGAAGCGGATCGTGTTCTTCGATACTTTGCTCGCCCGCCTGACGGGCAACGAGATCGAAGCGGTGCTCGCGCACGAGCTCGGCCATTTCAAACGCCGCCACGTGATGAAGCGCATGCTCTGGACGTTCGCGCTCAGCCTCGCGCTCCTCGCGCTGCTCGGCTGGCTCGCGCAGCGCGCGTGGTTCTACACGGGCCTCGGCGTGATGCCGTCGCTCGCCGGCAGCAACGCGGGCGTCGCGCTCGTGCTGTTCTTCCTGTCGATGCCGGTGTTCCTGTTCTTCGTCACGCCGCTCGGCAGCCTGAGCTCGCGCAAGCACGAGTTCGAAGCCGACGCGTTCGCCGCGAGCCAGACCGACGCGCGCGACCTCGTCAACGCGCTCGTGAAGCTCTACGAAGACAACGCGTCGACGCTCACGCCCGACCCCGTCTACACCGCGTTCTATTACTCGCACCCGCCCGCGTCGCAACGGATCGACCGGCTGCTCCAGCACTCATGAAGCACGCGCCGACCAAGCAGCCGGCCAAGGCCGCCGCGCGCGGCGGCGAGCGCGTCGAAGGGCGCGTGATCGCCGCGCACGGCCGCCACTACATCGTCGCGCCCGCCGACGGCGGCCCGATGCTGCAGTGCTTTCCGCGCGGCAAGAAAAGCGACGTCGCGGTCGGCGACCGCGTCGTCTACGAACGGACGTCGGCCGATCAGGGCGTGATCGTCGAGATCGGCGAGCGGCGCAACCTGCTCTACCGCTCCGACCAGTTCAAGTCCAAGCTCTTCGCGGCGAATCTCGATCAGTTGCTGATCGTGCTCGCGACCGAGCCGTATTTCAGCGAAGATCTGCTCGGCCGCGCGCTGATCGCCGCCGAGGCGAACGCGCTGAAGCCCGTCGTGGTGCTGAACAAGATCGACGTCGAGGCCGCGCTGCCGGCCGCGCGCGAGCGTCTCGCGTCATACCGCGCGCTCGGCTACGACGTGCTCGAGCTGTCGATCAAGGGCGCGCCCGACGACGCGCGCGCGCAGCTCGCGCCGCGTCTCGCCGGCCATTCGACGATCCTGCTCGGCCAGTCGGGGATGGGCAAATCGACGCTCGTGAACCTGCTCGTGCCCGACGCCGAGGCGGCGACGCGCGAAATCTCCGCGGCGCTCAACAGCGGCCGCCACACGACGACGTTCACGCGCCTCTATCCGCTGCCGGAAGGCGGCGCGCTGATCGATTCTCCCGGCTTCCAGGAGTTCGGCCTCTATCATCTGACGGAAGGCCGCCTCGAGCGCGCGTTCCCGGAGTTCCGGCCGCTGTTGCCGCATTGCCGTTTCTATAATTGTCATCATCTGCACGAGCCGGGCTGCGCGATCCTGGAAGCCGTCGCCGGCGGCAGGATCGCGGCCTCGCGCCACGCGCTGTACGCGCAGCTCGTGCACGAGGCGAGCCAGATCGTCCGCTAGCCGGGCGGCCCGGCGGCCCCGCGCCGCCGCCGCCCGTTCGTCACGCACGGAGGAGACGCCGATGCGCTTCAAGGCCCCCGACCTCGCCACCGCCCAGCACTGGGCGAACGTGCTCGACGTCGCAGGCGTCGGCTGCGAGCTGCACAACTGTTACGCCAGCGGCGCGCTCGGCGGCCTGCCGATGGACGCGTGCCTGCCGGAAATCTGGCTCGACGACGAACGCGACGAGGCGCTCGCGCGGCGGCTGATCGAGGCGGCATCGGCCGGGCCGCCCGCCGGCGCGGCGCCGTGGCGCTGCGCGCGCTGCGGCGAGACGCTCGACGCACAGTTCACCGCGTGCTGGCATTGCGGCGCGGGCCGCGACCCGCGCGACGGCTGACCGCACCGCGTGCCGGCTCGCCCCGCAGGCCCGACGCCGCACCAATAACGTGCGCGCCCCGCTCGACACGGCACGAGGCGCAAAAAAGCCGGCTCGAAGCCGGCTTTTTCGTTGGCTGTCGCGGTCGGGGCGAAGCACGCGCAACGCCCCCGCCGCATCACGACACCCAGACGGCGATCGTCAGCATCAACAGAAGCAGCATCCACAGGATCACCGCGCGCCACACGAGGCCGACGGCCGACTGCAGCGTGCGCGGCGTGCAGTCGTCGCCGACCGTCACCGGCCCGTTGTCCCCCGCCGCGAGCGCATCGATGCTCGACTGCTCGGCGAGCGGGCCCGCGAGCCGCGCGCCGAGCGCGCCGCTGCCGGCCGCGAGCAGCACGCCGTCGTTCGAGTCGGGCCACTGGCGCGTGTGATTGCGCCATGCGTAGATCGCATCCTCGAAGTTGCCGACGATCGCGAAGCCGAGCGCCGTCAGGCGCGCCGGCACCCAGTCGATCACGAAGAACGCGCGCTGCGCGAACGTCGAGAACGCCGCGGTGCGGTCGTCCGCCGGCGCCGACCAGCTGCGCGACAGATATTCGGCGATCCGGTACAGCACCGCGCCCGCCGGGCCGACCGGCAGCACGAACCAGAAGAACACGCCGAACACGTGCCGATGCGACGCGACGACCGCGTGGATCAGCGTATGGCGGACGATCTCGCTGACCGGCATGTCGACCGTGTCGATGCCCGTCCACTCGCGCAGGATGTCGCGCGCACGCGGCACGTCGTCGTTGTTGAGCGCGAGGTGGATGTCGGTGAAGTAATGGCTGAACTGCCGGAAGCCGAGCGTGAAGTACACGACGACGACGTTCCAGAGGAACGCGAGCACGAAGCTCACCTTGTACAGCAGGAAATAGACGAGCCCGACGGCAAGCACCCAGGGCAGCACGACGACGAGCCAGGCGAGCACGCCATGCTTCCTTTTGCCGGCGTCGAAGCCGTGCGCAGCCGATTCCGCATGAGACTGAAACAGCGCGAAGACCGGATTGCTCGGCGACAGCGCGCGGACCTGTTCGATGATGAGGGCAAGGAGAACCGAGAAGAAAGTCATGCGAAGGGCCGTGCCGTTCTGGGTGATTGATTTTTCGCGTAAAGATAGCACAGCGGGCGCGCCGGATGGCTGCGGCGTGCGTCGACTGTGGCGCCGGCCGCTAGGCCGCGAGGAAGCGGTACAGGTTGCGCAGCATGCCGGCCGTCGCGCCCCAGATGAAATACTGGCCGCCGACCGGCCCGCGCGGATACGGCATCGCGAAGAAGCGCCGCTCGCCGCCCTCCCAGCGGAACACCCTCACCTGGTGGTGCGCGGGGTCCATCAGGAAATCGAGCGGCACCTCGAAAATCTCGGCAACTTCGAGCGTGTCCGCCTGCACCGTGAACGGCGGATGCACGAGCGCGACGACAGGCGTCACGCAAAAACCCGTGCCCGTCAGATAGTCGGGCAGCGCGCCCAGCAATTCGACGCGCTCGCGCGCGAGCGCGATTTCCTCGCGCGCCTCGCGCAGCGCGGTGGCGTTCGCGTCGCGGTCGTCGGGCTCGCGGCGCCCGCCCGGGAAACTGATCTGGCCGGCGTGGTCGTTCAGGTGGTCCGCGCGCTGCGTGAGCAGCACGGTCAGGCCACGCTCACGCACGACGAGCGGCACGAGCACCGCCGCGCTGCGCGGATCGACGCCGTCGGCGAGCTGCACCTCGACGGGCTCCTGCGTCCATTCGGGCGGCTGCTCGAAACGGCTGCGCAAGCCGGCCGGCGTGAGCAACGGCGGCGGGACGGCCGGCAGACCGGCGCCGGTCGTCTCGATCGGCAGCACTTCGGGGTCGATGATGGGGCGACGGATCAAGGGGACGCTCTTCTCGGAATGGATATGACCATATTGTCGCGCCGGAAAGAAAAAAACGCCCATCGCGGCGGATCGTCGGGCGGCACTGCCGTCGGCAACCGGCAAATCGGCGGCGCGTCCGGCCGGCGCGTGCGCCGATGCGTGGCTCATTATATGGTGCCGCAGCGATGCCGTCCGCGGCGCACCGATCGACGGCATGCAAGTTGGCCCGATTCGCGCTACATCCACGAACCGCCTGACGCGCCCGCGATCGAACGAATATCCGGCACGAACCGGCGCCGCCGTTTGTGCGTCCCGCGGAACCGGCAACTTGCATGCGAGCGCCATCCGCGCGGCCCGGGATTCGGACCGCTCGGGCAACCGTCGTCGCACCCGGGCCTTCGAGAGCCGGGGCGATTCGGCCCCGCGCCGGGCGAACCCGGACGAGCGGAAAACCGGCCCGACAGCCGCTTCGCCCGCCCGGCAACAAGCCCGACAGCAAGCCCGACCATCGGCAAACCGAGCGCCGACGAACCAGCATGAACCCCGGCGCGCCTCGCTGTCACGCCCCACCCGCCCATATCACGATGCCCCCGCGACATGACGAACGCCTACGCACTCCACTCGATTCGCTACAACGACGCGCCCGACGCGCTTCGACGCCAGTTCGCCCTGCTCCACCAACGCGTCGACCCCGACGATGCGTTTGCCCCCGGCGAAACGACTCCGGTGATCCACGATCCTCGCCTCGACGCGATGTCGTTCTACGTATCGACGCCGGCGAACCATGAAGTCGTCGGCTACTCGGCCGTCGTGCGCAAGACGATCTCGCACGCGGGCGAGCGCTTCTCGATCGGCGGGCTCAGCTGGGTGGCGACCGATCCCGCGCACCGGCGCGCGGGCCTCGGCACGCGCACGGTCGCGGCGGCGACGCAGTGGCTGCAAGCGAGCGGCATCGACATCGGCGTGTTCACGTGCGATCCGCCGCTCGCGCGCTTCTATGCGCGCGCCGGGCGCTGGCCGGTCGCCGCGCGCGTGACGCTGATCGGCAGCCGCGCGCAGGGCGCGCTGCGCAGCGACACGCTGAACAAGGTCGTGCTGATGCGGCTCTTTTCCGCGAAGGCGCGGGCCGCCGAAGCGGAACTGAGCCGTGCGACGATCGATCTCGACCTGCCCCTCGGCCAGTTCCTGTGAGCGAGCCACCGCGCGCCGGCCTTGCCGGCGCTCCGCTGGCACGAGCAGCACGCGTGCAGGCCGATGCTCGCCGTTTCAAGGCAGTGCGTCGAGCCGCCGATCGGTTTCACCCGAATGCGCAATCGCGCGACCGCGGTCGAATGCAAAAAGCCGCGGCAGCGCCGCGGCTCTCGACACGCTGCGAAAAAAAAGCGCCGTGCGGGAGCTTCCCGCACGGCGCTTTTCCGCACCTGACGAAACGCGCGCCGATCGACATCCGGCGCACGTTCCCGAGCGCGCTTACTGTTGCGCAGCAGCGGCGCGATCCTTCGACACCAGCTTTTCCTTGATTCGAGCCGACTTGCCCGAACGCTCGCGCAGGTAGTACAGCTTCGCGCGACGCACGTCGCCGCGACGCTTCACGACGATGCTCGCCAGCAGCGGCGAGTACGTCTGGAACGTACGCTCGACGCCTTCGCCCGACGAGATCTTGCGGACGATGAACGACGAGTTGAGGCCACGGTTGCGCTTCGCGATCACGACGCCTTCGTAAGCCTGAACGCGCTTGCGGTTACCTTCCACCACGTTCACGTTCACGATCACCGTGTCGCCCGGGGCGAATGCGGGGATCGTCTTGCCTGCGAGCGCGCGCTCGATCTCTTCCTGCTCAAGTTTTGCGATCAGATTCATCACTGACTCCTAAAGCCATCTTGTCGGCGTTTGCGCCCGCCTGCACCCAGGCTCGGCCCCGATAGAGGATGGATTCACATCTGGCGCCGCGCACGCATGCACGGCACCGCCATATTCGCGAGCGAAAGCGCCGCCGCCTCAGGAGGCCTGCTTCGCTTCTTTCGCGAGACTTGCAAGCCACGCCTCGTCGGCCCGGCTCAGCAACTTTTCGCGACGCGCCCGCGCGATCAGATCGGGACGCTTCGCAAGGGTGTTTCTCAACGCTTCCTGCCTACGCCAGCGTTCGATCTCGGCATGATGTCCGCCGAGCAGCACGTCCGGCACGCGCACGCCCTCGTAATCCTCGGGGCGCGTGTAATGCGGGCAATCGAGCAGCCCGTCGGCGAAACTGTCCTGCACCGCCGATTGCGCATCGTTCAGCACGCCCGGCAGCAGGCGCACGACGGCGTCCATCAGCGCCATCGCAGGCAACTCGCCGCCCGACAGCACGAAGTCGCCGAGGCTCAGTTCCTCGTCGACGCAACGATCGATCAGGCGCTGGTCGATCGCCTCGTAACGGCCGCACAGCAGCACGACGCCCGGCTCCGCAGCCATCCGCGCGACGCGCTCGTGCGTGAGCGGCGCGCCCTGCGGCGACATCATCACGACACGCGACGTCGCGACGCCCTGCGCCGCCTGCTCGGCCTTAGCCGCGCCGATCGCCGCTTCCAGCGGCTTCGCGAGCATCACCATGCCGGGGCCGCCGCCATACGGGCGATCGTCGACGGTACGGTAATTGTCGGTCGTGAAATCGCGCGGATTCCACGTGCGCAGGCCGAACCGCCCCTGCTTCACCGCGCGGCTCGTGATGCCCCAGTCGGTCAACGCGCGAAACATCTCCGGAAAGAGCGTGACGACGTCGAACTGGATCGCGCTCTGCGTGGCTTCGTCCATTTCAGTAATCGGCTTCCCAGTCGACGACGATGCGCCCCGCCGCCTGCTCGACCGCCTTCACGTACGCGCCGACGAACGGAATCAGCCGCTCGCCGGTTTTCGGCCCGCCATCCTTGCCGGTTGCCGGATATTCGACGCGCATGATCGAATGCACGCCGTTGTCGATCATGTCGGCGACCTTGCCGAGCGCGACGCCCGCCTCGTTGACGACGTCGAGGCCGATCAGATCGACCCAGTAGAACTCGTCGGCGGCGAGCGCCGGGAAATCGCCGCGACGCACGAACACGCGAAAACCGCGCAGCGCGAGCGCCGCATCCCGATCGGCGGAGCCGGCCGGATGCGCGACGATCGCGTCGCCATGCAGCTTCGCCTGCGTGACGCGCGCGGATTTCCGCTCCGCGCCTTTTTGCAGCCACCAGTCGCGCGCGTTGAGGAGCGCGTCGCCGCCTCGCCCCGCACCGGCATGGGCCGCGAGCTTGACCCAGCCCTTGAGGCCGTACGCGTCGACCACCGCGCCGACCTCGACCGCATCGTCCGGCCACGACTGCGCCGCGTCGATGCGAATTGCTTCCGAATCAGCCGCGCCGCCGCTCGCCGCTTTCACGGGCGCGCGCTCGACCGGCTTGCGGACGAATACGCCGAACGACGGCGCTTGTCCGCGCTTTGCGCTACCGGAGTCGTGACCAGCCATCAACGAACCTCGCAGCCGGCACTTCCGGCACGCCGCGCCATGTTAGGCAGCCGGCTGCGCCTTTTGCGCTTGCTTCACGAGACGCTCGACGGTCGGCGACAGTTGCGCGCCAACGCCTTGCCAGTACGTCAGGCGGTCTTGAGCGATGCGCAGCGCTTCGCCCTTCGTCGCGACCGGGTTGTAGAAGCCGACGCGCTCGATGAAACGGCCGTCACGACGGTTGCGCGAATCGGTGGCGACGATGTTGTAGAACGGGCGCTTCTTCGAGCCGCCGCGAGCCAGACGGATGATGACCATATGAATTCCTTCGGGGAAACCGGGTTCGAAAACTACTGAAACATGCGATTATAGCCCGAAATCGATGGCACAACAAACACTTACCCGGCAAAAAAACCCGGCTGCCGCCTCCGGAGACTTACAATTGCCCCGTCGCGCGCTTCGCGCTCGCCCGCCTTCGTCCGTCATGCGTCCTTCCACCGCCCTGTCGCGCATCGTTTCGTCAGACCTGCCGGCTTTGCTGCGCGCGGCGGCCGCCGCCTGTCTCGTTCTCGCCACAATCGCGGCCACAATCGCGGCCGCCGATGCGTCGGCCGCGCTGCCGATCGACGAACTGCGCGTGCCGCCCGGCTTCCGCGTCCAGGTGCTCGCCGACGACGTGCCCGCCGCGCGCGAAATGGCGTGGTCGCCGCGGGGCATCCTGTACGTCGGCAGCATGGAGGGGCGCGTGCACGCGCTCGTCGTGCGCGACGGCCATGTGCGCGAGCATCACGTGATCGCATCCGGGCTCGAGATGCCGGTCGGCGTCGCGTACCGCGACGGCGCGCTCTACGTGTCGGCCGTATCGCGAATTTTACGCCTCGACCGGATCGACGAGCGGCTCGCCGCGCCGCCGAAGCCCGTCGTGGTCACGAACGCGCTGCCGACCGAGCGCCATCACGGCTGGAAATTCATCGCATTCGGGCCCGACGGCAAGCTCTACGTGCCGACGGGCGCGCCGTGCAACATCTGCGTCGCCGACCGCGACCGCTACGCGATGATCGGCCGGATGAATCCCGACGGCAGCGGCTACGAGGTCTATGCGCGCGGCGTGCGCAACACGGTCGGCTTCGCATGGCATCCGGCGACGCGCGAGCTCTGGTTCACCGACAACGGCCGGGATCTGATGGGCGACGACCGCCCCGACGACAAGCTGAGCCGTGCGCCGCGCGCGGGCCTCGACTTCGGCTATCCGTTCTGCCACGGCGGCGACGTGCTCGATCCGCAGTTCGGCGGCGGCCACACGTGCGCGAGCTACGTGCCGCCCGTGCTCAAGCTGGGCGCGCATGTCGCCTCGCTCGGCATGCGCTTCTATACGGGCGACATGTTCCCGCCCGACTACCGGGGCAGTATCTTCATTGCCGAGCACGGTTCGTGGAACCGCAGCCGCAAGGTCGGCTACCGGGTCATGCGAGTGATCGCCTCGCCCGACGGCCGGTCGGCGCGCCAGGAGGCCTTCGTCCAAGGGTGGCTCCGGCCCGACGAAAGCGTCTGGGGACGCCCCGCCGATGTGCTGCCGCTGCCGGACGGCTCGCTCCTCGTCAGCGACGACTACGCAGGCGCGATCTACCGGATCACCTACGATGCGACGCATTGACGCAACCATCGCGTGACCGTGCCTCGCCCCACATCGTAGAATGCGAGCCGACCGCCGCGCCCCGCCTCGCCGGGGCGTCCACGAAGAAGACCTCTCTGCCTGCCCGACATGTCCAGCAGCACGACCACGCCGCCCCGCTTTCGCTCAAAGACGCTCACCGCACTGCTCGCCTTCCTGTTCGGCTCACTCGGCGCGCACCGTTTCTATCTATACGGCTGGAAAGACCTCGCGGGCTGGGCGCACGTGTTCGCGACGATCGTCGGCGTTCCCGGGTTCCTGCTGCTCGCGGCCTCGGGGCGCAGCGCCGCGCTCGGCTGGTGGCTCGTCATGCCCGGCGCGATTTCACTGCTCGCCGCCTTCCTCGCCGCGCTCGTCTACGGGCTGCGCGCCGACGACAAATGGGACGCGCAATTCAACGCCGCAACGGACCGCCGCAGCCGCTCCGGCTGGGGCGTCGTGTTCGTCGTCATCTTCTCGCTGCTGATCGGCGCGTTCCTGCTGATGACAGGGCTCGCGCTCGCGTTCCAGACGTACTTCGAATCGCAGGTCGAGGCGGCCAAGCAAATTTCGCAGTGATGCGTGCGCAGGCGCGGCCGACGCGACACACATACCCCGCACGAATACCCCGCACGAATACCCCGCGCGCATCACGCGCTCTAGAACAGGCTGAGCTGCGACGCGTCTTTCGCTTGCGCCGCCTTGCCCGGCCGCGCGAGCGGCGTCCGCGGCTTCGACTGCCGCTGCGCACCGAACCGCGAGAAATCGAGAATGCCGCGCGAGCGTTCGTTCAGCCCGCAGCGCTTGACCGCCATCCGGAAGCGCTGCCTGAGCAGATCCGCCCACATGCCGTCCCCCTTCATTCGCCGGCTGAAATCCGAGTCGTAGTCCTTGCCGCCGCGCATGTCCCGCACGCGCGCCATCACGCGCTCCGCGCGATCCGGGAAATGCGCGGCGAGCCATTCGGTGAAGAGCGGCGCGACCTCCCACGGCAGCCGCAGCACGATATAGCTCGCATGCGTCGCGCCAGCGTCCGCGCACGCCTCGAGCACGCGCTCGAGATCGGGCTCGGTGACGAACGGAATCATCGGCGCGACGCTCACGCCGACGGGCACGCCCGCGTCGCGCAGCGCGCGGATCGTCCGCAGCCGGCGCGAAGGCGTCGCGGCGCGAGGCTCGAGCGCCCGCGCGAGCTCGGGATCGAGCGTCGTGATCGTGACGGCCGCCATCACCTGCCGGCGCTCGGCCATCGGCGCGAGCAGATCGAGATCGCGCTCGATCAGCGACGACTTCGTGATCGCGGCAAACGGCTGCCCGTGATCGTGCATCACCTGGATCACCTGCCGCGTGATCGCCAGCTCGCGCTCGACCGGCTGATACGCGTCGGTGTTCACGCCGAGCGCGATCGGCTCGGGCACGTAACGGGGCTTCGCGAACTCGCGCGCGAGCAACTCCGCCGCGTTCACCTTTGCGTAGATCCGGCTCTCGAAATCGAGCCCCGGCGACAGCCCGAGATAGCTGTGCGTCGGCCGCGCGAAGCAGTAGATGCAGCCGTGCTCGCAGCCGCGATACGGGTTCAGCGACACGTTGAACGGGATGTCTGGCGACGCGTTGCGCGTGAGGATCGTCCTCGCGCGCTCCTCGAACACCTGCGTGCGCAACGCGGCGGGCGGCTCGCCGTCGTCGTCGCGCGTCCAGCCGTCGTCGACCGCCTCGCGCTCGACGATCTCGTAGCGCCCCTGCAGGTTGCCCACCGCGCCGCGCCCCTTGCGGGGCGCGGGCGGCGCTACCGGATATTCGACGTCGGATCGATCGTTCATCGTGCCTCTGCTACGCGGCCCGAGCCGCGAATGACAAAACCGCCAATTACTGTATAAACATACAGTAATTGGCGGTTTGTGCCAAGCGCCGAGAATTCGCGCCCGCGCGCACGCGCGCTCGCCTCACTCGTCGACCGCGATCGCCAGCGTCTCCTTGATCTCTTCCATCACGACATAACTCTTCGACTGCACGGCGCCCGGCAGTTGCAGCAGGATGTCGCCGAGCAGCTTGCGGTAGTCGGCCATCTCGCCGATCCGCGCCTTGATCAGATAGTCGAAGTCGCCCGACACCAGATGGCATTCGAGCACCTCGTCGATCTTCATCACCTCGCGCCGAAACTGCTCGAACATGTTGCCGCTCTTGTGATCGAGCGTGATCTCGACGAATACGAGCAGCGCCGCGCCGAGCTGCGCCGGGTCGACGCGCGCGTGATAGCCCGTGATCACGCCGTCGCGCTCCATCCGCCGCACCCGCTCGATGCAAGGCGTGACCGTCAGGCCGACGCGCTCGGCGAGGTCCTTCATCGCCATGCGGCCGTCCTCTTGCAGCAGCTTCAGAATGCGCCGGTCGAGCTTGTCGAGCGCGCGTACCGGCTGGCGTTGGGTTCTCATCGTTTTTTTACTGAAAATTGAAAAAATACAATAACAAAACCTATAGTCTCAACAATACCATAGCGCAAAAAACTAGGTTGGGTGGAAATCGCAGAGCGCACCGGGTGTGCCGCGCGCCGCCCGGCGTCTTCTCTATCCGGAGCAGCTATGCGAGTGGTTATCTTGGGCAGTGGCGTGGTCGGCGTGGCGAGCGCCTATTATCTGGCTCGCGCGGGCCATGAAGTCACGGTGATCGACCGCGAGGCCGGTCCCGCCCTCGACACGAGCTTTGCGAACGCGGGCCAGATCTCGCCCGGCTACGCGGCGCCGTGGGCCGCGCCCGGCGTGCCGCTGAAGGCCGTCAAGTGGATGTTCGAAAAGCATGCGCCGCTCGCGATCCGCCTCGACGGCACGCGCTTCCAGCTGCAATGGATGTGGCAGATGCTGCGCAACTGCACGACCGAGCGCTACGCGCTGAACAAGGGCCGGATGGTGCGCCTCGCCGAATACAGCCGCGACTGCCTGCAGGCGCTGCGCGCCGACACGGGCATCCAGTACGAAGGACGCACGGGCGGCACGCTCCAGGTTTTCCGCACGCAGCAGCAGCTCGACGGCGCCGCGAAGGACATCGCGGTGCTACGCGAGGCGAACGTGCCGTTCGAGCTGCTGTCGAGCGACGAGCTGAAGAAGGCCGAACCGGCGCTCGCCGCGGTCTCGGAAAAGCTGACGGGCGGCCTGCGGCTGCCGGGCGACGAGACGGGCGACTGCCAGCTCTTCACGACGCGCCTCGCCGCGCTCGCCGAGCAGCTCGGCGTGAAGTTCCGCTTCAACACGAGCATCGACGCGCTCGCCATCGCGGGCGGCAAGATCGCGGGCGTTCATTGCGGCGGCGAGATGGTGCGCGCCGACGCGTACGTGGTCGCGCTAGGCTCGTACTCGACGGACTTCGTCGCGAATCTCGTGAAGATTCCGGTGTATCCGCTGAAGGGCTATTCGATCACCGCGCCGATCGTCGACGCGGCGAAGGCGCCGGTGTCGACCGTGCTCGACGAAACCTACAAGATCGCGATCACCCGCTTCGACGATCGCATCCGCGTGGGCGGGATGGCGGAAATCGTCGGCTTCGACAAGCGGCTGCGCCAGGCGCGCCGCGAAACGCTCGAAATGTGCGTGAACGACCTGTTCCCGGGCGGCGGCGACACCGCAAGCGCGTCGTTCTGGACCGGCCTGCGTCCGATGACGCCGGACGGCACGCCGATCGTCGGCCGCACGCCGGTGCCGAACCTGTTCCTCAACACGGGCCACGGCACGCTCGGCTGGACGATGTCGTGCGGCTCCGGCCAACTGCTCGCCGACCTGATGTCGGGCAAGAAGCCGGCGATCCGCGCGGACGACCTGTCCGTGCATCGCTATCTGAGCGAAACGGACGGCGAGCATCGTCCCGCCTACGCATGACGCACTGACGCGCGAATCGGGCGGCCCGCATGCGCGGCCGCGTTCAAAAGGAACGGCGCCCGAGGGCGCCGTTTTTCGTTTCAGCGTTTCGTTTCGGCGTCTAGCCGCCGAGCCGGACGATCAGAACTGGTCTTCCGTCAGCGCGAACACGCCCTGCCCGCCCTTCGCGCCGACGATCGACGCTTCGAGCCCGCTCGCCTGCGCGAGAATGTGCTCTGCGTAGAACTGCGCGATCGCGATCTTCGCGTCGTAGAACTTCGGATCGTCGGCGCGTTTTTGCTGCGCGGCGAGCAGCGCGCGCGCCATTTGCCAGCCGCACAGCACGACGCCCGCGAGCTTCAGATACGGCACGCTGCCGGCAAACACCGCGTTCGGATCGCCCTTCACGTTCGCGACGACGAAGTCGACGACGGCCGACAACGCGCGCGCGCCGTCTTCCAGTTGCGCCTTCATCGCGGCGAATGCCGGGCCATCGTGCGCGCCGAGCGCGTCGGCCGTCTGCCGGATCTCGCCGACGATCGCCTTCGCGACTGCGCCGCCGTCGCGCGCCGTCTTCCGGCCGACGAGGTCGTTCGCCTGGATCGCGGTCGTGCCTTCGTAGATCGCGAGAATGCGCGCGTCGCGGTAGTACTGCGCGGCGCCCGTTTCCTCGATGAAGCCCATTCCGCCGTGCACCTGAATCCCGAGGCTCGCGACCTCGTTGACCATCTCGGTGCTCCAGCCCTTCACGACCGGCACCAGATACTCGTAGATCGCCTGATGCCGCGCGCGCACGCCTTCGTCGGCGGCGCGGTGCGCGTGATCGCAATGCGCGGCGGCGACGTAGGACAGCGCCCGCGCGCCTTCCGTGAGCGCGCGCATCGTCGCGAGCATCCGGCGCACGTCCGGGTGATGAATGATCGTCACCGACTGCTTCGCGGAACCGTCGACGGGACGGCTCTGCACGCGCTCCTTCGCGAACTCGGCGGCCTTCTGGTACGCACGCTCGGCGACGCCGATCCCCTGCATCCCGACGCCGAAGCGCGCCGCGTTCATCATGATGAACATGTACTCGAGGCCGCGGTTCTCTTCGCCGACGAGATAGCCGATCGCGCCGCCGTGGTCGCCGTACTGCAGCACCGCGGTCGGGCTCGCCTTGATGCCGAGCTTGTGTTCGATCGACACGCAGTGCACGTCGTTGCGCGCGCCGAGGCTGCCGTCGTCGTTGACGAGGAACTTCGGCACGATGAACAGCGAGATGCCCTTCACGCCTTCGGGCGCGTTCGGCGTGCGCGCGAGCACGAGGTGGACGATGTTGTCGGCCATGTCGTGTTCGCCCCACGTGATGAAGATTTTCGTGCCGAACACCTTGTACGAACCGTCGCCCTGCGGCTCCGCGCGCGAGCGCACGAGCGCGAGATCGGAGCCCGCCTGCGGCTCGGTCAGGTTCATCGTGCCCGTCCATTCGCCGGAAATGAGCTTCGGCACGTAGCGGGATTTCTGTTCGTCGGTGCCGGCCGTGAGGAGCGCCTCGATCGCGCCGTCGGTCAGAAGCGGGCACAGCGCGAACGACAGGTTCGACGCGTTCAGCATTTCGATGCAAGGCGTCGCGATCAGCTTCGGCAGGCCCTGGCCGTCGTATTCGGTCGGATGCTGGAGCCCCTGCCAGCCGCCTTCGACGAACTGGCGGAACGCCTCCTTGAAGCCGGGCGTCGCCGTGACGGCGCCGTCCTTCCAGCTGCTCGGATTCTTGTCGCCTTCGACGTTGAGCGGCGCGAGCACCTCGCCGCAGAACTTCGCCGATTCGTCGAGCACGGCGTGCGCCGTATCGAAGCCGGCGTCCTCGTAGCCGGGCAGCTTCGCGACCTCATCGATGCCGGCCAGCTCCTTCATCACGAACAGCATGTCCTTGACGGGTGCGGTATAGCTCATGTTGCTCCTCTCCTAGTCTGCTTATGGTGTGAAAAGGGGCGCTCGCCGCGCCCCTTTGTTCATGTTCGACCTGCTCGCGCGTTGAACGCAACGCGCGCGGCGCGCGTCAGCCGAGCTCGTTCACGAGTTCCGGCACGAGCGTGAACAGATCGCCGACGAGGCCGTAGTCGGCCACGCTGAAGATCGGCGCTTCGGGGTCCTTGTTGATCGCGACGATCACCTTCGAATCCTTCATGCCGGCCAGGTGCTGGATCGCGCCCGAGATGCCCACCGCGATGTACAGCTGCGGCGCGACGATCTTGCCCGTCTGGCCCACCTGATAGTCGTTCGGCACGTAGCCCGCGTCCACCGCCGCGCGCGACGCGCCGAGCGCCGCCTGCAGCTTGTCGGCGAGCGGCTCCAGCACCTTCGTGTAGTTCTCGCCGCTGCCGAGGCCGCGGCCGCCCGACACGATGATCGACGCCGACGTCAGTTCCGGACGATCGAGCTTCGTCACCTCGCGGCTCACGAACTGCGACACGCCCGCGTCCGCCGCCGCGTCGATCTTCTCGACCGGCGCGCTGCCGCCTTCGGCCGCAACCGGATCGAAGCCCGTCGCGCGCACCGTGATCACCTTGATCGGATCGCTCGACTGCACCGTCGCGATCGCGTTGCCCGCGTAGATCGGGCGCTCGAACGTATCGGCCGAATCGACCGCCGTGATGTCCGAGATCTGCGCGACGTCCAGCTTCGCGGCAATCCGCGGCGCGATGTTCTTGCCGTATGCGGTCGCCGGCGCGAGGATGTGCGAGTAGTCCTTCGCGACGTTCAGCGCGGTCGCCTCGACGTTTTCCGCGAGACCGTCCGCGAGTTGCGGCGCGTCGGCCAGCAGCACCTTCGACACGCCCGCGATCTTCGCCGCCGCGTCCGCCGCGCCCTGCGCATCGCGGCCCGCGACCAGCACGTGAATGTCGCCGCCGATCTTCACCGCGGCGGCCACCGTGTTCAGCGTCGATGCCTTGATCGATGCGTTGTCGTGTTCGGCAATTACCAGAATCGTCATTTCTTTGCGCTCCCCTTACAGCACCTTGGCTTCGGTCTTCAGCTTTTCGACCAGCGTCTTCACGTCCGGCACCTTCACGCCCGCCGCACGCTTGGGCGGCTCCGCCACCTTCAGCGTCTTCAGGCGCGGCGCGACGTCCACGCCGAGGTCTTCCGGCTTCACCGTCTCGAGCGGCTTCTTCTTCGCCTTCATGATGTTCGGCAGCGTCACGTAGCGCGGCTCGTTCAGGCGCAGGTCGGTCGTCACCACGGCCGGCAGCGTGAGCGACAGCGTCTCCGCGCCGCCGTCCACTTCACGCGCGACGATCGCACGGCCGTCCGCCACCGTCACCTTCGACGCGAACGTCGCCTGCGGCAGATTCGCGAGCGCGGCCAGCATCTGGCCCGTCTGGTTCGAATCGTCGTCGATCGCCTGCTTGCCGAGGATCACGAGCTGCGGCTGCTCCTTGTCGACCAGCGCCTTCAAGATCTTCGCCACGCCGAGCGGCTGCACCTCGTCATTCGATTCGACGAGAATCGCACGGTCCGCGCCGATCGCGAGCGCCGTGCGAAGCGTTTCCTGAGCCTGCGCGACGCCCACCGACACCGCGATCACCTCGGTCGCCACGCCCGCTTCCTTCAGGCGCACCGCCTCCTCGACCGCGATCTCGTCGAACGGATTCATCGACATCTTCACGTTCGCGATATCGACGCCCGTGCCGTCCGACTTCACCCGGACCTTCACGTTGTAATCGACCACTCTCTTCACTGGCACCAGGATTTTCATGCACACGCTCCAAAGTTACGAACACGACCAGCGGCCATTTTATAGCGAGGCTCGGCCGCGCGGCGGCGACGCCGGTCATTCAATTTGCGGCTACCGAGGATAGCGTCCCCTTGCGGCATGCCGACAATAGCGAACGGTCGTTCTATTTTAAAAGAGAAAAAACCCGGACGCCAAGCCCGGGTTTTCGATTTCCGCCTCTAATCGGCGGCGCCCCTCGTTTCGCTCACCACGCGGCGATCACCGCGCCGCCGAATTGACGCTCGATGAAGCGCTTCACGTCGGGCGACCGGTACGCGGCGACGAGCTTCGCGACCCACGGCTTGTCCTTGTCTTCCGAGCGCACCGCGAGAATGTTCGCGTAAGGGCCGTTCGGACCCTCGATCGCGATCGCGTCCTGTTTCGGCTTCAGGCCCGCTTCCATCGCGTAGTTCGTGTTGATCGCGGCGGCGTCGACATCGGCGAGCGAGCGCGGAATCTGCGCCGCGTCAAGCTCGACGATCTTCAGCTGCTTCGGGTTATCGACGATGTCGAAGCGCGTCGCCTTCAGGCCCGCGCCGTCGCGCAGCTTGAGCAGCCCCTGCTTCTGCAGCAGCAGCAACGCGCGGCCGCCGTTCGTCGGATCGTTCGGGACCGCGATCCGCGCGCCCGGACGCAATTCCGCGAGCGATTTCACGCGCTTCGAGTAGATGCCCATCGGGAACGTGACCGTGTCCGCGACCTTGACGATCTTGTAGCCGCGATCCTTCACCTGCGCTTCGAGATACGGATAGTGCTGATAGCTGTTCGCGTCGAGGTCGCCCGCCGCGAGCGCCGCGTTCGGCTGCACGTAGTCGGAGAACTCGACGATCTTGATGTCGAGCCCGCTCTTCGCGGCGACCTTCTTGACTTCCTCCATCACCTGCGCGTGCGGGCCGCCCGTCACGCCGACCTTGATCGTCTGCGCCTGCGCATGCGCGCTTGCGACGCACGCGGCCGCGCCCAACGCGGCGGCGAGCTTCAGCATCGTTCTTCGTTGCATCTCCGGATCTCCTCACCGGTTGCGGCGCCGTCGCCGCCGCGTATCGCGTATCGCGGCGCGCGGCGCTCGTTCGTCTTCGATTGCGCTACTTGTGGCTCAGGCGCCGCACGAGCCAGTCGCCGAACGACTGCGCGATCTGCACGAACACGATCAGGATCGCGACGACCGTCCACATCACTTCGGGCAGATAGCGCTGATAGCCGTAGCGGATGCCGAGATCGCCGAGGCCGCCGCCGCCGATCGCGCCCGCCATCGCCGAATAGCCGACGAGCGACACGAACGTGATCGTGAGCCCCGCGACGATGCCCGGCAGCGATTCGGGCAGCAGCACCTTGAACACGATCTGGCCCGTCGTCGCGCCCATCGCCTGCGCGGCTTCGATGAGGCCGCGATCGACTTCGCGCAGAGCGGTTTCGACGAGCCGCGCGATGAACGGCGCGGCCGCGATCGTGAGCGGCACGACAGCGGCCGCCGTGCCGATCGACGAGCCGACGGCAAGACGCGTAAACGGAATGACCGCGACGAGCAGGATGATGAACGGCGTCGAGCGCACCGCGTTGACGATGCCGCCCAGCACGCGGTTCACCGCGAGGTTCCGCAGCACGCCCTGGCGGTCGGTCAGGTACAGCAGCACGCCGAGCGGCAGACCGACGAGCGCGCCGACCGCCCCGGAGATGCCGACCATGATCAGCGTCTCCCAGAACGACTGCACGAACATATCGAACATTTCACTCAACATACGAAAGCTCCTCGACGACCACGCCCTGCTCGCGCAGATACGCGAACGCCTGCCCCACCTTGCCCGGCTCGCCGGTGGCGAGCACCGCGAGCGACCCGAACGCGCGGCCCTGGATTTCGTCGATCTGGCCGTGCAGGATGTTGAAGTCCAGCTCGTAGCGGCGGATCGTCTCCGACAGGATCGGCTGATCGACGCCCGAGCCCGTGAACGCGAGGCGCAACAGGTGCCCCGAGCCCGTCTTCAGGCGCTCGGCGACGCGCGCCTTCATCGCGGGCGGCAGTTCCTGCGCGATCACGTCGCCGATCAGCGCGCGCGTGACTTCGTGGTGCGGACGCATGAACACGTCGATCACGTTGCCTTCCTCGACGACGCGCCCCGCGTCGAGCACCGCGACGCGATCGCACACGTCCTTGATCACTTCCATCTGGTGCGTGATGAGGACGATCGTGAGGCCGAGCTCGCGGTTGATGCGTCGAAGCAGGTCGAGGATCGCGCGCGTGGTCTCCGGATCGAGCGCGGACGTCGCCTCGTCGGACAAGAGCACCTTCGGCCTGCTCGCGAGCGCGCGCGCGATGCCGACGCGCTGCTTCTGGCCGCCGCTGATCTGCGCCGGATAGCGGTCTTTCTGCGCGGCGAGGCCGACGAGATCGAGAAGCGGCAGCACCGTCGCCTCGATCTCCCCGCGCTTCACGCCCGCGAGCTCGAGCGGCAGCGCGACGTTGTCGAACACCGTGCGCGACGACAGCAGGTTGAAGTGCTGGAAGATCATCCCGATATCGCGCCGCGCGCCGCGCAGCTCGCCGGCGGACAACTGCGTCAGGTCGCGCCCGCCGACGGACACGCTGCCTTCCGACGGCCGCGTGAGCAGGTTGATCGTGCGCACGAGCGTGCTCTTGCCGGCGCCGCTGCGGCCGATGATGCCGAAGACCTCGCCCTGCGGAATCGTCAGATTAACGTTGTGCAGCGCCTCGATCCAGCCGCGAGGCCCCTCGAATCGCTGCGAAAGGTTGCGAATTTCGATCATGTAAACAAAGCGGCGGAACCGCGCAGCCGGATGTGCCGGGCTTCGCTGTCGACCGCCGCCGCATCTAGGTCTAGGGAATAACCCGCGAGTTTACCGCATCCGCCACATTTCACTTAATAATCGATTTCCACCTTTTCATAACCAAACGCGATTAGAGGGCTGCGCCCGCACGGGCCGTCACGGACGGCGTCTATGATCGAGCGCATCCTTCATAACTACTCGCTCCGGAGACTCACGCCATGGACGCTGCCGCTTCGACTTCGCTCCGCTCCGCCGCTGCCGCCGGCGCGGCCCCGCAGCGCGGCAACCTGCGCACGGCCGACGGGCTCGCGCTCGCGTCGTACCGGTGGCCGGCTGCGCCGGGGTTCGCGGCGCCGCGCGCGAGCGTCGCGCTCGTGCACGGGCTCGCCGAGCACGCGGGACGCTACCAGGCGCTCGCCGAGCGGCTGAGCGCGGCGGGCATCGAAGTCGTCGCGATCGATCTGCGCGGGCACGGGCATTCGCCCGGCGAACGCGCATGGATCGAGCGCTTCGATCAATATCTGCAGGATGCGGATGCGCTCGTCGCGAGCGCGGCGCGCGACGGCACCCCGCTCTTCCTGATGGGGCACAGCATGGGCGGGGCGATTGCCGCGCTCTACGCGGTCGAGCGCGCGCCCGCGCGCCGCGCGGGCTTCGCGGGCCTGATCTTGTCGAGTCCCGCGCTCGCGCCGGGCCGCGACGTGCCGAAGTGGATGCTCGCGATGAGCCGCTTCATCAGCCGCGTATGGCCCCGCTTTCCGGCGATCAAGATCGACGCCGCGCTGCTGTCACGCGATCCGGCCGTCGTCGCCGCGAATCGCGCCGATCCGCTCGTCCATCACGGGTCGGTGCCGGCGCGCACCGGCGCCGAAATTCTCGACGCGATGCGGCGCATCGAGGGCGGGCGCGCGGCGCTGCGCGTGCCCGTGCTCGTCTATCACGGCACCGCCGACAAACTGACGGAGCCCGACGGCAGCCGCGACTTCGGCCTGCACGTCGGCTCGCCCGACCGCACGCTCACGCTATACGAAGGCAACTATCACGAGACGATGAACGATCTGGAACGTGAGCGCGTGATCGGCGCATTGATCGACTGGATTCTTGCGCGTGCGCCGGCGCACGGGTAATGCCGGGACCAAGCGGAGCGCAAGGACACCGGAACACGTTGCGCGAAGACGGGAGCGACGCGAGGTGAAGAGCGGCGCGCCGCCAGCGCCGCGCGGATTCGCAACCGGCGCGGCGGCCGCGCCACCGCGCCATCGCGCCACCGCTGCCTGAGCGCTCGCCTGGTCGATCGGGCGCGCCGCCGCGAACGGGATACGATCTCCGCCGCGCGTTGCCGGCGCTTGCCGATGCGCGCCGGCGCTCGACAGCCGGCGTCGCGCGCCATCGCGCACGTCATCGCTCGCCCGTCGCTCGCCGTCTCGCGAGCTCACACCCCGGCGAGCACACGCAGATGCGCGACCACGCTGCGCCCGAGCGCGGACAGGTTGTAGCCGCCTTCGAGGCAGCTCACGATGCGGCCTTGCGCATGCCGCCGCGCGACTTCGCAGATCTGCGTCGTGAGCCACTCGTAGTCGGCCTCGACGAGCCCCATTCCGCCGATGTCGTCCTCGCGATGCGCGTCGAACCCCGCCGATACGAACAGCATCTGCGGCTTGAACGCGTCGAGCCGCGGCAGCCACGTCAGGTCGACCGCCTCGCGCACCGCCATTCCGTTCGTGCGCGCGGGCATCGGCAGATTGACCATGTTCGGCGCCTGATGGTCGACGCCCGAGAACGGATACAGCGGATGCTGGAAGAAGCCGCACATCAGCACGCGCTCGTCGTTCGCGAACGCAGCCTCGGTGCCGTTGCCGTGATGAACGTCGAAATCGATGATCGCGACGCGCTCGAGGCCATGGATCTCGAGCGCATGGCGCGCGGCGATCGCGACGTTGTTGAAGAAGCAAAAGCCCATCGCGCGCGCGGGCTCCGCGTGATGGCCAGGCGGGCGCACGCTGCAGAACGCGTTGTCGTAGCGGCCCTCGAGCACGGCGTCCGTCGCCTCGACGGCCGCGCCCGCGGCGCGCAGCGCCGCGCGCCACGTGTAGCGGTTCAGCGACGTGTCGGGATCGATCTCGACGTAGCCTTCCTTCGGAATCCGGCTGCGGATGTAGTCGATGTGCGCCTGCGTGTGCACGCGGGCAAGCGCCGTCTCGCTCGCGAACGGCGCCGTCTCGTGGACGATCAGATCGTCGATGCGGCTCGCGATCAGTTGATCCTGGATAGCCGACAGCCGCGCCGGCGACTCGGGATGCCACTCCCCCATCTCGTGCAGCATGCAGTCGGGGTGCGTGTAAAAGGCCGTTGGCATAAGCTCGTTCCGCGACGCGGCCGGTGCGCGCCGCAGGTCTCCGTCAAGGATGTCCGCGATATCGTCTGGTGCGAAGTTCGCCGCTAACTTACCACAACGCGCCCCGCGCCGGGCCGGCGCGGCGGGCGCGTCGGTTATACTGGCCCGAAATCATCCGCCTCGTCCGCCTCGCTTCGACATGACTTTCAACCAGCCTGCCGCCCCCGCCTCGCTCGCCTTCCGCCTTCGCTTCCCGCTCGCCGCGCTGTCGCTCGCCGCAACGCTTCTCGCGTCCGCCGCCGTCGCGCAAACGCAGCCCGCCGCGGCCGTCGACGCGCAAGCGCAGCCGCAAACGCAAACGCAACAGCAACAGCAACCGCAGCCGCAACCGCAACCGCAACCGCAGCCGAGCGTGCAGCAAGGGCAGACGTTCGAAGAAGAAATCGTTCCGCAGCGCTACGCGAACAACCCGAAGATCGACGCGTTCATCGCCGACATGGCCGCGCGCCACGATTTCGACGTGAACGCGCTGCACACGCTCTTCGCGCGCGTCAGCTATTCGGCGACCGCGGCGAAACTCGTGATGCCCGCGCCGTCGCCCGCCGTCAAGAACTGGCGCGTCTACCAGTCGCGCTTTCTCGACGCCGTGCGCGTGAACGCCGGCGTGAAGTTCTGGCGCGCGAATCAGGGAACGCTGCAGCGCGCAGCGGCGGAATTCGGCGTGCCGCCGGAGGTGATCGTCGGCATCATCGGCGTCGAGACGATCTACGGCCGCTACATGGGCAACTTCCGCACGCTCGACGCGCTGACCACGCTCGCATTCGACTATCCGAACACGCCGAATCGCGACTCGCGCCAGGAGACGTTCCGCAAGAACCTCGAAGACTTCCTCGTGTGGACGCGCGACAGCCAGCTCGATCCGACGAGCGTGCTCGGTTCGTACACGGGCGCCGTCGGCATCCCGCAGTTCCTGCCGAGCAGCATCCGCGAATACGCGGTCGACTACGACGGCAACGGGCACATCGATCTGCGCGCGAGCCAGGCCGACGCGATCGGCAGCGTCGCGAATTATCTGAAGCAGCACGGCTGGGAGACCAGCCGCCCGGTGGTATGGAACATCGCGCCCGACACGGGCAGCCTGGGCGTCGCGCAAGCGGCGGCCGACGGCCGCCCCGAGCCGCACTGGGCGCTGTCGCAGTTGCTGCGCGCGGGCCTCGTGCTCGACGAGCCGTCCGTCAACATCGCATCGGAGGCGAGCACGCCCGTCACCGTGATCGATCTGCCGACGCCCGGCCGCGCAACCGAATACAAGCTCGGACTGCAAAATTTCTACGTGCTGACCCGCTACAACCGCAGCTTCTTCTATGCGCTCGCCGTGTATCAGCTGGGCGAGCGCGTGAAGGCGCAGATGGAAGCGAGCGGCGCGCTGACGGCGCCGCCGGACAATGCCGCGCCCGCCGCGCAACCGTCGTCGGAATGACATTGCGTGCGGCCTGCGCCGTCGCGCCAATGAAAAAGCGCCGCTAGCGGCGCTTTTTTCATCGACGGCCCCGCGCAGCCGGACCGCGCGTCACGCGGGGAACACGCCCGTCGACAAATAACGGTCGCCGCGGTCGCAGACGACGAACACGATCGTCGCGTTCTCGACCTGCCGCGCGACGCGCAGCGCGACTTCGCACGCGCCGCCCGACGAAATTCCGCAGAAGATGCCCTCGACGGCCGCGAGCTTGCGCGCCATCGCCTCGGACGCGGCCTGGCTCACGTTCTCGACGCGATCGACGCGGCTGCGATCGAAAATCTTCGGCAGATACGCTTCCGGCCATTTGCGGATGCCCGGAATGCGCGAGCCCTCTTCCGGCTGCGCACCGACGATCTCGATGTTCGGATTCCTCTCCTTCAGATACTGCGACGTGCCCATGATCGTGCCCGTCGTCCCCATCGCGGACACGAAGTGCGTGATGCGGCCCTCGGTCTCGCGCCAGATCTCAGGGCCGGTGCCTTCATAGTGCGCGATCGGATTGTCGGGATTCGCGAACTGATCGAGGATCACGCCCTTGCCTTCGCGCTGCATCTGGTCGGCGAGATCGCGCGCGAACTCCATGCCGCCCTTCACCGGCGTCAGCACGATTTCAGCGCCGTACGCGGCCATGCTCTGGCGGCGCTCGACGGACAGATCCTCCGGCATGATCAGCACCATCTTGTAGCCGCGGATCGCCGCCGCCATCGCGAGCGCGATCCCGGTGTTGCCGCTCGTCGCCTCGATCAGCGTGTCGCCCGGCTTGATCGTGCCGCGCTCTTCCGCCTTGCGGATCATCGACAGCGCGGGGCGGTCCTTCACCGACCCCGCCGGATTGTTGCCTTCCAGCTTCGCGAGAATCACGTTGTTACGAGCGCGAATCTCGTCGTCCGGCAAGCGGACGAGCTGCACGAGCGGCGTATTGCCGATCGTGTCTTCGATAGTTTTGTAAGCCATGAACGTCACGTTTATCCGATGCCGATGAGTGGATCGATTGTAAACCAGCGGAGAAACGTACGCGCACGACGGCCGTCAAGCCCTGACCGCCGCCGCGGACATTCGGTGGCTCTCTCGAGCAATGCGCTGCGGCCACGCAAAAAGCCCGCGGCGTGCGCCGCGGGAATTCGCCGCCGAAGCAGCGCCTGAAGGAGACATCGCCGTTGCCGCCGACCGTGCGATCGCTCGACCGCGGGATCGTCGGCGCCGGAATCGTCAGCAGCCCGGATTATTTCTTGCCGGCGGCCGCCGCTTTCTGCGGCGCCGCGGATGCGGCGGGCGCACGCGCCGCGCCGATCGCGAGGCCTTCGGCCTGCAAGCGCTCGACCGTCTTGCCGCCCATGCCCTTCACCCTGCGCGAGAGATCGGCCGCATCCTTGTACGGGCCGTGTGCGCTCCGCTCGTCGATGATCGCCTTGGCCTTCGCCGGGCCGATGCCCCTGATGCCGCGAAGCGCATCGTCGTTCGCGGCGTTGACGTCGACGGCAGCCCATCCGTGCGCGGCCGCGGCGCACAGCGCGACCGTCGCGAGAAGTTTCTTCAGCATCTGGATCTCCGTAGAAAAACGGCCGGCGGCTGCCGACCGTGAGATCCAGTCTAAGGATGCGGGCGCACCGCTCAAAGCTGGCCGAACAGCCAACGCACGTAACGGTCGACGCCCTCTTGCACCGTCAGGAACGGCGCATCGTAGCCCGCCGCGCGCAGCTTCGTCTGGTCGGCCTGCGTGAAGCACTGGTACTTGCCGCGCAGCGCGTCCGGGAACGGCACGTATTCGACGAGGCCCGCGTCCACCTGCTCGCCAAGCGTGAGCGCGGGCTTGCCTTCGAGCGCGCGCAACGTGTTGACCACCGTCGTCGCGATGTCGTTGAACGGCTGCGCGCGGCCGGTGCCGAGATTGAAGATGCCCGATTTCTCCGGATGGTCGAAGAAATACAGGTTCACCCTCGCGACGTCCTCCACCGACACGAAATCGCGCGTCTGCTCGCCCGGGCCGTAACCGTTGTATTCGCCGAACAGCTTGACCTTGCCCTCGGCGCGGAACTGGTTGAAGTTGTGGAACGCGACCGACGCCATCCGGCCCTTGTGCGACTCGCGCGGCCCGTACACGTTGAAATAGCGAAAGCCCGCGATTTGGCTCTTCGCGCTCGGCAAGACGCGGCGAATCACCTGGTCGAACAGGAACTTCGAATAGCCGTAGACATTCAGCGGCGCCTCGACCTCGCGCTCCTCGACGAAGCGCGTCGAGCCGCCGTAGATCGCCGCCGACGACGCGTACAGGAACTGCGCGCCCTGCGCGAGGCACGCGTCGAGCACCGCGCGGCTGTAGCGGAAATTGTTGTCCATCATGTAGCGGCCGTCGTGTTCCATCGTGTCCGAACACGCGCCTTCGTGGAACACCGCACGCACCTTGCCGAATTCGCCGCGCGCGAAGCGCTCGACGAATTCGGTCTTGTCGAGATAATCGTCGATCTCGCAATCGACGAGGTTCTTGAACTTGTCCGCGCGCGTCAGATTGTCGACCGCGATGATGCGCGTCTCGCCGCGCTCGTTCAGCGCCTTGACGATGTTCGCGCCGATGAAGCCGGCCGCGCCGGTAACGATGAGGGTCATGATCGTCCTACCGATGAAAATGGGCACACGGCGCGCGGCAGCGCGCGCCATGCGCCGTTCAATGAAACAGTTCGTCGTACTCGACGGTCGCGGTGCCGAGCTTGCCGACCACGATGCCCGCCGCGCGATTCGCGAGCACGACCGCCTCGACGAGCGGCAGCCCCGCGCCGAGCATCGTCGCGACGGTCGCGATCACCGTGTCGCCCGCGCCCGACACATCGTACACCTCGCGCGCAAGCGCGCTCACGTGCAGCTCGCCGTCGTTCGAGAAGAGCGTCATCCCCTCCTCCGAGCGCGTGAGCAGCAGCGCGTCGAGCGCGAGCTCGGCGCGCAGCTTCGTCACGCGCGCGTGCAGGTCGTCCTCGGACGTCCACTGCCCGACAACTTCGCGCAGCTCTGCGCGGTTCGGCGTGATCAGCGACGCGCCGCGATAGCGCGCCCAGTCGGCGCCCTTCGGATCGACGAGCACGGGCTTGCCCGCCGCGCGCGCCTTCGCGATCATCGTCGTCACGTGCGTGAGCCCGCCCTTCGCGTAGTCCGACATCAGCACGACGTCGTACGAAGGCAGCAGCGCGTCGAAGCGCGCGAGCCCCGCGAGCAGCACTTCGTGCGTCGGCGCCGCCTCGAAGTCGACGCGCAGCAATTGCTGCTGCTGCGCGAGCACGCGCAGCTTGATCGTCGTCGGCAGCGACGGATCGCGCTCGAGGTACGGCGTCACGCCGCTTTCGCCGAGCAGCTCGACGATCCGCTCGCCCGGCTCGTCGCCGCCGACGACGCACAGAAGGCCTGCCTGGCCGCCGAGCGTCACCGCGTTGCGCGCCACGTTCGCCGCGCCGCCCAACCGCTCCTCCTGCCGCTGCACGTGCACGACGGGCACGGGCGCCTCGGGCGAGATCCGGTTGACGTTGCCGAACCAGTAGCGGTCGAGCATCACGTCGCCGACCACGAGCACGCGCGATTTCGCAATCTGCTCGCGCGGCACGCCGCTCGCCGAGGCGGCGAGCGGCGCGCGCTTATCCGCGCGCGGAGGAAGAGACGGGCTCGACATAGGGGCGTCCAATCGCGTGGTAATCGATGCCGAGTTCGGCCATCGCATCGGGTTCGTACAGGTTGCGGCCGTCGAAGATCGCGGGCGCCTTCAGCACCGCCTTCAGATGCGAGAAATCCGGGCTCTTGAATTCCTTCCATTCGGTGACGATGACGAGCGCGTCCGCGCCTGCGAGCGCATCGTCGGCCGAGTCGACGAACGCGATCCGCGCGAGCGCGTCGGGCGCATCGTGCAGGTCGAGCGCGAACACGCGCCGCGCCTCGTCGATCGCGACCGGATCGTACGCGCGCACCGTCGCGCCGCGCGCGAGCAGCGACGCGATCAGGCGCCGGCTCGGCGCTTCGCGCATGTCGTCGGTGTTCGGCTTGAACGCGAGCCCCCAGACGGCGAACGTGCGGCCCGTCAGATCGGCGCCGTAACGCTGCTCGATCTTGCCGAGCAGCACGTTCTTCTGCGCGTGGTTCACTTCCTCCACCGCCTCGAGGATCTTGAGCGGCTGGCCGTTTTCGCTCGCGGTGCGGATGAGCGCCTGCACGTCCTTCGGGAAGCACGAGCCGCCGTAGCCGACGCCCGCGTACAGGAAGTGATAGCCGATCCGCGGATCGGAGCCGATCCCGCGCCGCACCGCCTCGATGTCGGCGCCGACGCGATCCGCTAGATTCGACATCTCGTTCATGAACGAGATGCGCGTCGCGAGCATCGCATTCGCCGCGTACTTCGCGAATTCGGCCGAGCGCACGTCCATGTAAATCGTCCGCTCGTGATTGCGGTTGAACGGCGCGTAGAGCTTTTTCATCTTCTCGCGGGCGATCGCGCCCGCTTCGTCGTCGTCGACGCCGATGATGATCCGGTCGGGCCGCATGAAATCGTCGACGGCCGCGCCCTCCTTCAGGAACTCGGGGTTCGACACGACCGAGAAGCGATGCCCGGCGCTGCCGGCAAGACCGCGCGCGGCGAGCGCCTCGTCGATCACGGCGCGCACGCGCTGCGCGGTGCCGACGGGCACCGTCGATTTGTCGACGATCACCTTGTAGCCCGCCATGTGACGGCCGATGTTGCGCGCCGCCTCGAGCACGTATTGAAGATCGGCGGAGCCGTCCTCGTCGGGCGGCGTGCCGACCGCGATGAACTGGATCTCGCCGTGCGCGACGCTCGCCTCGACGTCCGTCGAAAACGTGATGCGGCCCGCGGTGCGCGTGCGCGCGATGATTTCCTGCAGCCCGGGCTCGTGAATCGGCATGCCGCCGTTGTTCAGGATGTCGATCTTGCGGGGATCGACGTCGAGACAGAACACGTCGTGGCCGATCTCGGCGAGACACGCGCCGGTGACGAGGCCCACATAGCCCGTGCCGATGATGGTGATCTTCATAAGTATTCCGATGATTCGCTCGAGCGGACGGCGTCCGCCCGGTTCAGGCCCGCGCCGGCGATGTCACGCCGGCTGGCGCGGCCTGCCCCATTACTGCCCCGCTACGCAACGGCGGGCTCGACGCGCCGCGGCGCATAGGTTTCCCATCCGCTGCATCCGGGGCACTGCCAATAGAAGAGGCGCGCCCGGAAACCGCAATTCTGGCATGTATATCGTGGCAAATTTTTGGTGCGCTGCTTGACGAGCGTGCGCATCATTTCGAGCTCGGCGCGGCGGGGCTCGTCGGCCGCGGCGATCTGCGCATCGAGCAAGTGCAGCATGCCGGACAGATTCGGCGCCTTTTCCATCTGCGAGCGCGCGAGCGCGTGCGCGGCGCCGTTGCCGCGCATCTGCGCGACGTACTGATAGACGACGTCGAGCAGATCGTTCGACGGATAGCGCCGCGCGTAGTCCGTCAGCAGATCGGCGCCGTCGGCCGCCCGATCGAGCGCCACGTAGGATTTCATCAGCTTGTCGGCGACGAGCGGCAGGTACGCGGGATTCTGCGTCTCGATCCGGCGCCAGTGCTCGATCGCCGCGAGATGGTCGCCCGCTGCGGCGGCAGCGTCGCCCGACAGGATTGTCGCACGCGCGTTCTGCGGATTCACCGCGAGCGCGTCGCGCAGATGCCCGGCCGCGAGTTCGGCGTTCTTGCGCAGCAGCGCGTCCTGCGCGAGCTCGCAATGGAATTGCGAGATCTCCGTCGCAAGGCGCGGCGCGCCCATCGATTCGATTCGCGTCGCGGTGTCGATCGACTTGTTCCAGTCCTTTTCGATCTCATAGATCGTGAGGAGCGCGCGCTGCGCGTCGAGCGCGTAGTCGCCTTCGGAGAGCTTGTGGAACGCCTCTTCCGCGCGGTCGAGCAGGCCCGCCTTCAGGAAATCCTGCCCGAGTTCGAAGAGCGCGTGATCGCGCTCGTTCACGGGCAGATCGTTGCGGCTCAGCAGGTTCTGATGGACGCGAATCGCGCGGTCCGTCTCGCCTCGACGGCGAAACAGGTTGCCGAGCGCGAAGTGCAGCTCGACCGTTTCGGGATCGAGCTTCGCGACTTCGATAAACGCGTCGATGGCTTTATCCGGCTGTTCGTTCAGCAGGAAGTTCAGGCCGCGGAAATACGAGCGCGGCAGATTCGCGCTCTCGGACAGCAGCTTGTTGAGGTCGTAGCGCGACGCCATCCAGCCGAGCGCGAACGCAACGGGAATGGCGAGCAGCCACCAGAAATCGAGATCCATGCGACGTGTCGAAAAAAACCTGGGCCGCGCATCGTGCGCGGCGTCGGCATCGTTAAATGACGGGCGGCATCGGCGGCTGGTCGACGACGGCCGGGTTCTCGCGCACAGCGCGCAAGTCGCGCTTCAGGCGGCCGTTCTCCATCCGCATCCGGAAAATCGCGGGCAGCGCAGACAACAAACCCGCGATCAGCCCGACGCCGAAGAACGCGAGGCCGATCAGGATCAGCGGAGCCTGCCAGTTGTACCCGGCTAGAAAATTCAGCGTGGCGCTTTGCGTATTGGCCAGCGCAAGCACCAGCAGCAGCACGAACACCAGCACACGGATCAACCAGACGATGAACTTCATGACTCCCTCTCTTTGACTGAGATTGTTCGGCAGCGCGTGCGACTCCCCTTCGCAGCGCTTCAGGCGCCCCGTATTGTAAAGGAAGCGTTTCGCGCTTCGTGAATCGCTTGTGCCGACGCTTGACACGCTTCGCGAAACGCGCGCGGCGCGCCAAAGAAAAAGCGCCCGCGAGGGGCGCTTTCTTTCAGCCATGCTGGTTCGGCATCGACCGCGGCGGAACCGTCACTCGCCGCTTTCCGGCTCGTCGTTCTTCAACGGCTCGCCGGCACGGCCGTCGACGCGCTCGCGCAATTCCTTGCCGGGCTTGAAGTGCGGCACGTACTTCTCAGGCACCTGCACTTTCTCGCCCGACTTCGGATTGCGTCCGACGCGCGCCGGACGGCGGTTCAGACCGAAGCTGCCGAAGCCGCGAATTTCGATGCGATGCCCTTTCGACAAGGCGTCGGACATCGCATCGAGCATCGTTTTCACCGCGAAATCCGCATCCTTCAACACGAGCTGCGGAAATCGCGATGCCAGCTGGGCGACCAACTCGGATTTGGTCATACTTCAGCAGACCTCGCGAGGCTTACTGGTTCTGGCCGTCGAGCTTCGCCTTCAGCAGCGCGCCGAGGTTGGTCGTGCCCGTCGCAGCGGCGCTCGAATCGGCTTGCAGGCCGCGCATCGCTTCCTGCTGCTCGGCCGAATCCTTCGCCTTGATCGACAGGTTGATGCCGCGCGACTTGCGATCGATGTTGATCACCATCGCGTTGACCTTGTCGCCTTCCTTCAGCACGTTGCGTGCGTCTTCGACGCGATCCTGCGAGATTTCCGACGCACGCAGGTAGCCTTCGACGTCCGGCGTGAGCGTGATGACCGCGCCCTTCGCATCGACCGACTTCACGACGCCGTCGACGATCGAGCCCTTGTCGTTCATCGCGACGTAGTTGCTGAACGGATCGCCTTCGAGCTGCTTGATGCCGAGCGAGATGCGCTCCTTCTCGACGTCGATGCCGAGCACGATCGCCTCGACTTCGTCGCCCTTCTTGTACTTGCGAACCGCTTCTTCGCCAGCTTCGCTCCACGACAGGTCCGACAGGTGGACGAGGCCGTCGATGCCGCCCGGCAGACCGATGAACACGCCGAAGTCGGTGATCGACTTGATTGCGCCCGTGATCTTGTCGCCCTTCTTGAAGTTGCGGCTGAAGTCATCCCACGGATTCGGCTTGCACTGCTTCATGCCGAGGCTGATACGACGACGGTCTTCGTCGATCTCGAGGACCATGACTTCGACTTCGTCGCCGAGCTGAACGACCTTCGACGGAGCGACGTTCTTGTTCGTCCAGTCCATTTCCGACACGTGGACGAGGCCTTCGATGCCCGATTCCACTTCGACGAACGCGCCGTAGTCGGTGATGTTCGTGACCTTGCCGAACAGGCGCGTGCCCGACGGGTAGCGGCGCGAGATGCCTTCCCACGGATCGTCGCCGAGCTGCTTGATGCCGAGCGAGACGCGGTTCTTCTCTTGGTCGAACTTGAGGATCTTCGCGGTGACTTCCTGGCCAACCGACAGGACTTCGCTCGGGTGACGCACGCGGCGCCATGCGATGTCGGTGATGTGCAGCAGGCCGTCGATGCCGCCGAGGTCCACGAACGCGCCGTAGTCGGTGATGTTCTTGACCACGCCGTTGACGATCGCGCCTTCCTTCAGCGTCTCGAGCAGCTTCGCGCGCTCTTCGCCTTGCGTGGCTTCGATCACCGCGCGGCGCGACAGCACGACGTTGTTACGCTTGCGGTCGAGCTTGATCACGCGGAACTCGAGCGTCTTGCCTTCGTACGGGGTCGTGTCCTTGACGGGACGCGTGTCGACGAGCGAACCCGGCAGGAACGCGCGGATGCCGTTGACCATCACGGTCATGCCGCCCTTGACCTTGCCCGTGATCGTGCCGGTCACGAGTTCGTTGTTGTCGAGAGCCTTTTCCAGCGACAGCCACGAAGCGAGACGCTTCGCCTTGTCGCGCGACAGGATCGTGTCGCCGTAGCCGTTTTCCAGCGCGTCGATCGCGACGGAAACGAAATCGCCCGCCTGAACCTCAACCTCGCCCTGATCGTTCAGGAATTCCTCGATCGGAATGTAGGCCTCGGACTTGAGACCGGCATTGACGACCACGAAGTTGTGGTCGACACGCACGACTTCGGCGGAGATCACTTCGCCGGCGCGCATGTCTTGGCGGGTCAGCGACTCTTCGAACAGAGCCGCGAAGGATTCGGTATTCGGGTTGGAGGTTTGCAGGTCGGACATAAAAATCGGTTTGTGCGTGGTTTCGCTCTACCGCCCGCGCCGGCCGCAACGGCTGGCGACGCGCCCGCGAATCCACACGGGGTAAGGGTTTAACACACGCTTCGCGCGACGCGCGAAGCACCTACTGCGCTTTCGCCCCCGATCAGGCGGGCTGGCCGAGCTCCCGATACCACGCGAGCACCTGTGCGACCGATTGCTCGATCGTCAAGGCCGACGTGTCGAGGGGCTTGGCGTCTGCCGCAGGCTTGAGCGGCGCGGCGGCGCGATTGCTGTCGCGCGCGTCGCGTTCGCGCAAATCCTGGAGCAAGTTATCCATATTAGCAGAAAAACCTTTTTGCATCAATTGCTTATGCCGGCGCGCGGCGCGCGCCTCGACGCTTGCCGTCAGGAACACCTTCAGCACCGCGTCCGGGAAGATCACGGTCCCCATGTCTCGGCCGTCCGCGACGAGCCCGGGGGTCTTGCGAAACGCGCGCTGCCGCGCGACGAGCGCCGCGCGCACGGGCGCGTGGACGGCGATCGCCGACGCCCGGTTGCCGACCGCCTCCGCGCGGATCGCGTCGGACACGTCGACGCCGTCGAGCTGCGCGCAACCCTCGCGGAACGTGATGTGGAGGCCGTCGACCAGCTTTGCAAGCGCGTCGACGTCGTCGGGCTCGACCTGATAGCGGATGCTCGCGAGCGCCGCGAGCCGGTACAGCGCGCCGCTGTCGAGCAGGTGAAAACCGAGGTGCGCGGCGACGAGCGCCGCGACGGTGCCCTTGCCGGATGCCGTCGGGCCGTCGATCGTGATAACTGGGGTCGGGTGAAAAGGTCGAGTCGATTTCATCGGGTCAATACGGGCGTCACGCCTTCGCGAGCGCCAGGAAACGGTCGAAATAGTCGGGGAACGTCTTGCCGACGCACTTCGGATCGTTGATGCGCACGGGCACCCCGCCCAGGCTCACGAGCGAGAAGCACATCGCCATCCGGTGGTCGTCGTAGGTGTCGATCGCCGCGTTCGGCGTGAGCTGCGCGGGCGGCGTCACGACGAGATAGTCGGCGCCCTCCTCGACCGTCGCGCCGACCTTGCGCAGCTCGGTCGCCATCGCGGCGATCCGGTCGGTTTCCTTCACGCGCCAGCTGCCGATGTTGCGCAATGTGCTCGCGCCGTCGGCGAAGAGCGCGGCGACCGCGATCGTCATCGCGGCGTCCGGAATCAGGTTGAAATCCATGTCGATCGGCGCGAGCCTGCCGTGGTCGTGGCCGATGCCGCGCACTTCGATCCAGTCGTCGCCCATCGTCACGTTCGCGCCCATCTGCATCAGCGCGTTCGCGAAGCCGACGTCGCCCTGGATGCTCGCGCGGCCGACGCCCTCGACGCGCAACGGCCCGCCGCCCAGCGCGCCCGCCGCGAGGAAGTACGACGCCGACGATGCGTCGCCCTCGACCATGATCGCGCCGGGCGACCGGTAGCGCACGCCCGACGGCACCGTGAAGCGCTGCCAGCCGTCGCGCTCGACCGTCACGCCGAAGCGCGCCATCAGCTTGATCGTGATCTCGACGTACGGCTTCGAGATCAGCTCACCCTCGATCTCGACGATGCTTGCGCCGTCCTTCGCCTTCACGAGCGGCAGCGTCATCAGGAGCGCGGTCAGGAACTGGCTCGACACGTCGCCGCGCACGCGGATCGGCGCGTCGACCGAGATCGTCGCGGGCCGAATCCTGAGCGGCGGAAAGCCCTCGCTGCCTTCATAGTCGATCCGCGCGCCGATCTGGCGCAGCCCGTCGACGAGATCGCCGATCGGACGCTCGTGCATCCGCGGCACGCCGTGAATCCGGTAGTCGCCGCCGTTCACCGCGAGCGCCGCCGTCAGCGGCCGCACCGCCGTGCCCGCGTTGCCGAGGAAGAGATCCGCGGTTCTCGCGGTGAACGCGCCGCGCGTGCCGCCGACGACGCAGGTGTCGCCGTCGCGCGACAGCTTCACGCCGAGCTTCGTCAACGCGTCGAGCATCACGCGCGTATCGTCGGAATCGAGCAGGTTCGTGACGGTCGTCTCGCCCTCCGCGAGCGCCGCGAGCAGCAGCACGCGATTCGAGATGCTCTTCGAGCCGGGCAGGCGCACCGTGCCTTGCGCATGGGAGAACGGGCCGAGATCGAGATGTTCCATGTGAAATCCTGTTGCAGGGATAGCTGAACGGACAGCGGATGCGGGTTTCGCGCCGCGCTCGCGCCACGCCGAGCGCGCCGCGCGCGAGCGCGCGAACACGGTTTCGAGCGCGGCGCCGTCGCCCGCGTCGATCGCCGCGCGCAGCCGTGCGAGCACGCGCGTGTAGGCGTCGAGCTCGTCGAGGAGCGCCGCGCGGTTCGCGAGACACACGTCGCGCCACATTTCCGGGCTCGACGCGGCGATGCGCGTGAAGTCGCGGAAGCCGCCCGCCGCGTACGAGAATTTCAGCTCGGCATCGGATTCGCCGAGAATCTGCTCGACGAGCGCGAACGACAGCACGTGCGGCAGATGGCTCACCGCCGCGAACACGCGGTCGTGCTGCTCGGCGCTCATCGCGCGCACGTCGGCGCGCGCCGCGCGCCACATCGCTTCGACCCGCGCGAGCGCGTCCGGCGCGTTCTCCGGCAATGCGCACAGCACGACGTTGCGGCCGACGTACAGATCGGCGAGCGCCGCGTCGACGCCGCTCGATTCGCGCCCCGCGATCGGGTGGCCCGGCACGAACTGGCCGATCCGCGCGCCGAGCGCCGCGCGCGCGGCCGCGACGACGTCCGACTTCGTGCTGCCCGCGTCGGTGACGATCGTCGACGCGTCGAGAAACCGCGCGATCCGCGCAAGAAGCGCGCCCGTCTGCGCGACGGGCGCGGCGAGCAGCACGAGATCCGCGCCCGCGAGCGCGTCGCGCAGTTGCGCGTCGTCGTCGAGCGCCGCCGCGCGGTCGATCACGCGCAATGCGAGCGCGCGCTCGATCGACGCCGTCGAGCGGCCGACGCCGACCACCTCGCGCCTGCCGCCCGACGCGCCTTCGCGCAACGCGAGCGCGAGCGAGCCGCCGATCAGCCCGACGCCGAAAATCACCAGTTTGTCGAAAGAAAAGCCTGACACGACGAGAGCCAAGTAACGCGCGTCCGGGCCAGGCCCGGGCGCGCGAGGGTCAATATCGAACGGCCGCCGGCCCGGCGCGCCGCACATTCGCAAGCGCGAAGAGCCATGCGCCGCCTCGCTGCGGCAAGCCGTTCAGCCGTGAACCTGCCGCCGCGCGCCGCTTCGGCCGATGCGGCCGAAGCAGGCCGCGCCGGCCCGCGCAACGCAACGCGATGCGCTTCACCGCGCGCGCGGATACGAACCGAGAATCTTCAGGAATGCCGCCTTCTTGCCGAGCTCCGCGAGCGCGGCCTTGACGGCGTCGTCGTCGCGATGCCCTTCGATGTCGATGTAGAAGTAATACTCCCACGTGCCGACCCGCGCCGGGCGCGATTCGAAGCGCGTCATCGAGACGCCGTGCCGCGCGAGCGGCTCGAGCAGCTTGAACACCGCGCCCGGCTCGTTCTTCACCGACACGATGAGCGACGTCTGGTCGTGCCCGCTCTGCCCCGCCGGCTCCTTGCCGATCACGGCGAAGCGCGTGCGGTTGTGCGGATCGTCCTGGATCAGCGCATACGCGATCTGCAGCCGGTAGTGCGTCGCCGCGCGGTCGCCCGCGATCGCGGCGACCGTCGCGTCGTCGGCCGCGAGGCGCGCGGCTTCCGCGTTGCTCGAGACGGCCTGCCGCTCGAGATGCGGCGCGTTCGCGGCGAGCCAGTGCTGGCACTGAGCGAGCGCCTGCGCATGCGCGCAGACACGCTTCACGCCGTCGAGCGTGCCCGTCTGCGTGAGCAGGTTGTGATGAATCGGCAGCGACAGCTCGCCGCCGATCAGCAACTGCGTGTGCAGCAGCAGATCGAGCGTGCGCGACACCGCGCCTTCCGACGAGTTCTCGACCGGCACGACGCCGAATGCCACGGCGCCCGCCTCGACCGAGCGGAACACTTCGTCGATCGACGGGCAAGGCAGCCCCTCGATCGAATGCCCGAAGTAGTCGAACATCGCCTGTTCGCTGTACGTGCCGACAGGCCCCAGGAACGCGACGTGAATCGTCTGCTCGAGCGCACGGCTCGCCGCCATGATCTCGCGCCAGATCGCGCTGATGTGCTCGCTCGCGAGCGGCCCGCCGCTCATGTCCTGCAAGCGCGTGATCACCTGCTGCTCGCGCTCCGGCCGGAACACGGGCGCGTTGAAGTGCTTCTTGACCTCGCCGACCTCGAGCGCGACCGCCGCGCGCTGGTTCAGCAGCGCGATCAGCTGCGCATCGATCGCGTCGATGCGCTCGCGCAAAGGCTTCAGGCGGGTATTGAGTTCGTCGTCCATGAATTGACAAGCGTGCTTAGGGAGCGGCGCGCGTCACGCGCATCGCCGCTCGAAATCTCTCATGTACTCGACGAGCGCCTGCACGCCCGCGAGCGGCACCGCGTTATAGATCGACGCCCGCATGCCGCCGACGGACTTGTGGCCCTTCAACTGCAGCAGCCCGCGCTCTTTTGCGCCGGCAAGGAAGTCTTCGTTGCGCGATTCGTCGGCAAGAAAGAACGGCACGTTCATCCGCGAACGCGCCGACTTCTCGACCTTGTTCAGATAGAAGCTGCCCGCGTCGATCGCGTCGTACAGCAGCTTCGATTTTTCGATGTTGCGCTTCTCGATCTCGGCAAGGCCGCCTTGCGCCTTCAGCCACTTGAACACGAGGCCCGCGATGTAGATCGCGTAGGTGGGCGGCGTGTTGTACAGCGAATTGTTGAGCGCGACCGTCTTCCACTCGAACGCCGACGGGCAGATCGACAGCGCGCGGTCGAGCAGATCCTCGCGGACGATCACGAGCGTCACGCCCGCCATCCCGATGTTCTTCTGCGCGCCGCCGAAGATCGCGCCGTACTTCTCGATCTCGATCGGACGCGACAGGATGTGCGACGACACGTCGGCGACGAGCGGCACGTTGCCGAGATCGGGGATGTCGAACGTCTCGACGCCGTCGATCGTCTCGTTCGTGCACAGGTGCACGTACGCCGGATCGTCGGACATTTGCCATTCGGAGAACGCCGGCACGCGCGTGAAGCCCGCTTCCGTCTTGCCCGTCGCGGCGAGATGCGGCGCGCAGTATTTCTTCGCCTCGTTGAACGACTTCTGCGACCACGAGCCCGTGACGATGAAGTCGGCCGTCGTCCGCGAACCGAGTAGGTTCATCGGCACGATCGCGTTCTCGGCGATCCCTCCGCCCTGCAGGAACAGTATCCGGTAATTCGCGGGCACGTCGAGCAGCTCGCGCAGATCGGCAAGCGCCGCCTCGTGGATCGACATGAATTCCTTGCCGCGATGGCTCATTTCCATCACGCTCATGCCGCTGCCGTTCCAGTCGAGCATTTCGGCGGCCGCCTGGCGCAGCACTTCCTCGGGCATCGCCGCGGGACCGGCGGAGAAATTAAAGACGCGCATCGTGAGAACCTCGGAAGGGACGCGGCCGCCTCGATCCGCCGAAAGCCGTGCGGGAAAAGGAAATGGCCGCTTGCGCTGTCGCGCAAACGGCCATTATCGCACTGTCCTGACGAACCCGCCAAACCCGGGCGGCGAACGCCCCGACCGGCGGGCCTCAGCCGGCGCGGCTTACTTGCCCGGCTTGACCGTCGCGACTTCCTTGTCGGCTTGGTCGCGCGTCGCCTTGATCGCCTGCGGCATGTACTTCTGCATCAGGCCGTTCACGACGTCGCGGCCGACCTGATCCTGAACCTGGATGAACTTGCGGCCCGTCGGGCTCTTGTAGAACGTCGTCAGATCCTTGATCTCCGACGTGCTGTAGTACTTCGCGTACGCGTCGTACTGAGCCTGCATCGCGTCGTTCGTGAACTGCTGCGTGCCGAACACCTTGCCCGCGCCGTCGACGAGCTTCGGCACCGCATTCTTTTGCAGCGTCGGCACGGCGGCTTGCTTTTGCTTGTCGTTCAGCGTCTTGTTCTCCGACAGCGCGTCCGACAGGATCGCCGGCACGAGCTGCTTCGACTGCATCTCGGCGCTGTTCGCGATGGCCGCGACGAGCTTCGGCGCGTCGATCGCGTCGAGCAGATCCTTGATCGCCGCCTTCTTGTCTGCGTCGATCGGAGCAGCGGCCGCCGGAGCCGAAGTCTGGTTCGACAGCGACTGAGCCATCGCGAACGCCGGAACCATCGCTGCCAGCAGGACCAGTTGCTTGAATCGTTTTTGCATCATCACTCCCTCATGGAAATATGCACAGTTTATACGCCGCGCCCGTCACGCCGCATCTTTGCGTGCGCGCCGGGCGGCGGCTCGACGGTCACAACCGGCTCAGGCGTCGCCGCCCTCCGACGCGTCGTCGTCGTCGGGATCGGCATCCGCCTCGGCGATCTGCTGCAGACCCGAAAGCTTGGTGCCTTCATCGAGACTGATGAGTGTAACACCTTGCGTCGCCCGTCCCATCTCGCGGATCTCCGACACGCGCGTGCGGATCAGCACGCCCGCCGTGGTGATCAGCATGATCTGATCCTCGGCGTCGACGAGCGTAGCGGCCACCACGCGACCATTGCGCTCGGACGTCTGGATCGCGATCATCCCCTTCGTGCCGCGGCCGTGGCGCGTGTACTCGGTGATCGGCGTGCGCTTGCCGAAACCGTTCTCGGTCGCGGTCAGCACCGATTGCTCCTCGCTGCCCGCGACGAGCATCGCGATCACCTGCTGACCTTCGTCGAGCTGCATCCCGCGCACGCCGCGCGCCTCGCGGCCCATCGGACGCACGTCGTTCTCGTCGAAGCGCACCGCCTTGCCGGCGTCGGAGAACAGCATCACGTCGTGCGCGCCGTCGGTGATCGCCGCGCCGATCAGGTAGTCGCCCTCGTCGAGGCCGACCGCGATGATGCCCTTCTTCATCGGCCGGCTGAACGCTTCGAGCGGCGTCTTCTTGACGGTGCCCAAGGCCGTCGTCATGAACACGTACTTGTCGGCTGAGAATTCCTTGACGGGCAGCACGACGTTGATCTTCTCGCCGTCCTGCAGCGGGAACATGTTGACGATCGGACGGCCGCGCGAGTTGCGCGAGCCCTGCGGCACCTCGTAGACCTTGACCCAGTACACGCGGCCGCGGTTCGAGAAGCACAGGATGTAGTCGTGCGTGTTCGCGATGAAGAGCGTCTCGATCCAGTCGTCTTCCTTCATCTGCGTCGCCTGCTTGCCGCGGCCACCGCGCTTCTGCGCGCGATATTCCGACAGCGGCTGCGACTTCACGTAGCCCGCGTGCGACATCGTCACCACCATGTCCTGCGGCGTGATCAAGTCTTCCGTATTCAGCTCGGTCGCGTTCAGCTCGATCTTCGAGCGGCGCGCGTCGCCGAACTCGGCCTTCACCGCGTTCAGCTCCTCGCTGATCATCACGGTGATCCGCTCGGGCCGCGCGAGAATGTCGAGCAGATCGGCGATCTGCGCCATCACGTCGCGGTATTCGCCGATGATCTTGTCCTGCTCGAGGCCCGTCAGACGCTGCAGGCGCATCTGGAGGATTTCCTGCGCCTGCGTATCGGACAGCCTGTAGAGGCCGTCGCCCTGCATGCCGAACGCCGGGCTCAAGCCTTCCGGGCGGTACGCGTCGCGCCCGCCCGCCGCCGCGTTCTCCGTCTCGGCGCGCGTCAGCATCTCGCGCACGAGCGACGAATCCCACGACTTCGCCATCAGTTCCTGCTTCGCGATCGGCGGCGTCGGCGCGGCCTTGATGATCGCGATGAACTCGTCGATGTTCGCGAGCGCGACGGCGAGGCCCTCGAGCACGTGGCCGCGTTCGCGCGCCTTGCGCAGCTCGTAGACCGTGCGCCGCGTCAGCACTTCGCGTCGATGCGACAGGAAGCACTGCAGGATTTCCTTCAGATTGAGGAGCTTCGGCTGGTTGTCGACGAGCGCGACCATGTTCATGCCGAACGTGTCTTGCAGCTGCGTCGCCTTGTAGAGGTTGTTCAGCACGACCTCGGGCACTTCGCCGCGCTTGAGCTCGATCACGACGCGCATGCCGCTCTTGTCGGACTCGTCGCGGATGTCGGAGATGCCCTCGAGCTTCTTCTCGTTGACGAGCTCGGCGATGCGCTCGAGCAGCGAGCGCTTGTTGACCTGGTACGGCAGCTCGTCGACGATGATCGCCATCCGCTGGCCGCGGTCGATCTCCTCGAAGTGCGTCGTCGCGCGCATCACGACGCGGCCGCGCCCCGTGCGATAGCCGTCGCGCACGCCCGCGACGCCGTAGATGATGCCGGCCGTCGGGAAATCCGGCGCGGGGATGATCTCGATCAGCTCGTCGACGCTCGCCTGCGGATTGTTCAGCAGATACAGGCACGCGTCGACGACCTCGTTCAGGTTGTGCGGCGGAATGTTGGTGGCCATGCCGACCGCGATCCCCGACGAACCGTTGATGAGGAGGTTCGGAATCCGCGACGGCAGGATGAGCGGCTGCGTCTCGCTGCCGTCGTAGTTCGGGCCGAAGTCGACGGTTTCCTTGTCGATGTCCGCGAGCAGCTCGTGGCCGATCTTGGCCATCCGGATTTCGGTGTAGCGCATCGCGGCCGCGTTGTCGCCGTCGACGGAGCCGAAGTTGCCCTGGCCGTCGACGAGCATGTAGCGCAGCGAGAAGTCCTGGGCCATCCGGACGATCGTGTCGTAGACCGCGGTGTCGCCGTGCGGGTGGTACTTACCGATCACGTCGCCGACGATACGCGCGGACTTCTTGTAAGGCCGGTTCCAGTCGTTGTTCAGTTCGTGCATTGCGAACAGCACGCGCCGGTGCACGGGCTTCAAGCCATCGCGGACATCCGGAAGGGCACGTCCGACGATCACGCTCATGGCGTAATCGAGATACGACTTGCGCATTTCCTCCTCGAGGGAGGTGGGCAGGGTCTCTTTGGCGAATTGATCCATGTATCCGTATCTTTTCGGAGCGAAGACGGGGCCGCCTTTCGCGTGGGCGCCGCTCGCGCGACGCAACGTGCGATTCTAACATGCGCCCCAACCCGCCCCAACGCGGCCCCTCTATATAAGAATGGCGAAACTCGCGCGGCCGCTTCGCCGCCACCCCGCCCCGCCGCACGCACAAAAAAACACAAAACGATCAACGAAAGGTTCGCATTTCAAAAAATCTGCAATTCCCCGCCAACAGACTTGACAATTTCCAAAACATGCGGCAAGCGGTGTTGCACTCGCGCCACAATCGATAGACCGATCTTAGGGTGGGGAGGATTTTTTTTCGTGGGAAGGGAACGATATGGCAAAATGCCAACGCACTGAAAGTTAGACGCTGCTCGAAGTCTACACAGAGCGGTGCCGCGTTTTTTGTGCCGCACCAATGTTATACTTCGAGCAATGTATGACTTGTCATCGTCAACAGGCTCGCAGTAAACCTGCGGTAATCTCAATTTCGAGAGGAGAAATATGAATAAACTTTCAAAGCTCGCGTTCATTGCAGCTACCGCAGTTATGGCTGCATCCGCTTCGGCACAGTCGGTGCCGGCGTCGCGTCAAGCCGTGAATGACAACTGGGTGAATGGCACGGGCGAATGGGTGTGGATGAACGGCACGAACGAGCTCTGCTGGCGCGATGCGTTCTGGACGCCGGCCACCGCCAACGCGAAGTGCGATGGCGCACTGGTCGCCCAGGCACCGGCACCGGCCCCGGTTGCACCGGCTGCTCCGGTCATCACGAGCCAGAAGATTACGTACCAAGCCGATACGCTGTTCGACTTCGACAAGGCCATCCTGAAGCCGGCCGGCAAGCAGAAGCTTGACGAACTGGCCTCGAAGATCCAAGGCATGAACGTGGAAGTGGTCGTCGCCACGGGCTACACCGACCGCATCGGTTCGGACAAGTACAACGACCGTCTGTCGCTGCGCCGTGCGCAAGCCGTCAAGTCGTACCTTGTCAGCAAGGGCGTTCCGGCGAACAAGGTTTACACGGAAGGCAAGGGCAAGCGCAACCCGGTCACGGGCAACACCTGCAAGCAGAAGAACCGCAAGCAGCTCATCGCCTGCCTCGCACCGGACCGCCGCGTGGAAGTCGAAGTGGTTGGTACGCAGGAAGTGCAGAAGACGACCGTTCCGGCGCAGTAAGCCGCGGATCGATCGCATCTGCTTCAAAAGCCCCGCTTCGGCGGGGCTTTTTCATTGACGCGGCCCGGACATCGCTCGGCCGCGTTCCTGGCGACCTCGCCCGCTTAGCTTATATACTCGTGGCTTGACGGGCGCGCCGCCGCCCTCTTTCCCGCATCCGCTTGCCGACATGACGAACGCCGATCCGCACGAACTCCAGAAATTCAGCGACCTCGCCCACAAATGGTGGGACCCGAACGCCGAATTCAAGCCGCTGCACGACCTCAATCCGGTGCGTCTGAACTGGATCGACGCGCATGCGCATCTGCCGGGCAAGCGCATCGTCGACATCGGCTGCGGCGGCGGCATCCTGTCCGAATCGATGGCGTCGCTCGGCGCGCAGGTCAAGGGCATCGATCTCTCGACGGAAGCGCTCGGCGTCGCCGATCTGCACAGCCTCGAGAGCGGCGTGACCGTCGATTACGAGGCGATCGCGGCCGAAGCGCTCGCCGCGCGCGAACCGGGCACGTACGACGTCGTCACGTGCATGGAGATGCTCGAGCACGTGCCGTCGCCCGCGAACATCGTCGCCGCATGCGCGACGCTCGTGAAGCCGGGCGGCTGGGTGTTCTTCTCGACGCTGAACCGCAACCTGAAGTCGTACCTGCTCGCCGTGATCGGCGCCGAGTACATCGCGCAGATGCTGCCGAAGGGCACGCACGACTACGCGCGCTTCATCCGGCCATCCGAGCTCGCACGCTTCGTGCGCGCAGCCGATCTGCAGACCGTCGAGATCAAGGGCATCACGTATCACCCGCTCGCGAAGCGTTTCACGCTGTCGAACGACACCGACGTCAACTATCTCCTCGCATGCCGCCGCAGCGCCTGACCCGCCACCCGTTTCGATCTCGTCCATGAGCTCATCCTCGCCCTCCTTCGCCGCGTCGCCGACCGACGAGCCGCGCCTCGATGCATGCGAAGCCGTGCTGTTCGATCTCGACGGCACGCTCGCCGACACCGCGCCCGACCTCGCCGCCGCAGTCAACAAGATGCAGCGCTCGCGCGGCGTCGCACAAACGCCGCTCGACGCGCTGCGTCCGCTCGCATCGGCGGGCGCCCGCGGCCTGATCGGCGGCGCGTTCGGCATCGCGCCGGCGGACGTGGAATACGATGCGCTGCGCGACGAATTCCTCGCGAACTACGCGACCGACCTGTGCGTGCAGACGACGCTCTTTCCGGGCATCGGCGCGCTCCTCGACGCGCTCGACGCGCGCGGCGTGCGCTGGGGCATCGTGACGAACAAGGCCGCGCGGTTCACCGATCCGCTCGTCGAACTGCTCGGCCTCGCCGGGCGCGCGGCGTGCGTCGTCAGCGGCGACACGGCGTCGCACCCGAAGCCGCATCCGGCGCCGCTGCTGTACGCGGCGCAGCGGCTGTCGCTCGCGCCCGCGCGGATCGTGTACGTCGGCGACGACCTGCGCGACATCCAGGCAGGCAGCGCGGCCGGGATGCCAACGGTGGCGGCCGCGTACGGCTATTGCGGCGACGGCACCGTGCCCGCCGAGTGGCAAGCGCAGCATCTCGTCGAGACAACGGACGAACTGGAGCGATTGCTGCGCGCGTTGCGCTATAATGTGTAATCCGCTGGGGGCGACCTGGTTTCGACAGGGGTTGTGAAGCGGCTAGGGCATGTCGAGGACCCGTCACCTCGTTAATCAATGGGAAAAACGTAACTGCAAACGACGATACGTTCGCACTGGCAGCCTAAGGGCCGCCGTCCTCTGCCTAGTTCACTGACGGGCTAGTGTCGCAAGACCGGTAGCAATACCGACAGAGGTCATATACGTCAGTTAAGCCTTGCCGGCGTCACGACGGCCGGGTCGAAAACTTAGTGAATCGCCGCAACGGAGCGTGTTCGTCCGCGACGTCACGGTTAAATCAAAAGACAGAACTAAACATGTAGAACTGGTCGTGGACCGCTTCTGGACGCGGGTTCGATTCCCGCCGCCTCCACCAAATTTTGCCGTAAGTCCTTGATTTACATGGGACTTACGGTGATTGCTGCCCTCGAACCCCCACGTAATCCCCCACTCAGTTGGCCGTAACCGTGCCGCGCGAAATCAACCCGTTGGACCTGCTCAGGTTGCGGGTCGGCGTCATTCCTCAGTTCGTGGCCGAAGTTCGTTTAGCGTACAGCGCACTAAGACTTCAAGCACAGCACGGACCGCTCGCGGAGATTGAGATACGCGTTGAGCAGATTGAGCACCCGGTACACGAGGGTGTGCTCATGAACTACACCCAGCCGGTGACGAGCATGGGTGCGATTCACTGCCGGTACTTGCTCGAATTTCTCGGACTGAAATCCAGCGGCCATCCGTCTGTGCTTTCAGCCATCAAAGATGGGCCGCGCAGTCACCGTGGCGATCTTGGAATCGAAGACTTCCGCTTGAAGGACGCCACACCGCTGCAAAGGCTGTCGCCAGCAGTTGTCCAAACGTTCGCTGATCCTGCAAGTGTAGCGCGCGCTTGGGCGACCACCATAGACTTTGCCGGCCAGCGCCTCGCCCACCCTACCGACGATTTCAAGCTAAACGGCACCGACGTAACGCCCCTACTAGAAGTTGCGTTTGTGACAGTCCCCGCAGTAGTCGATACGCACTTCCTGGCGCTCGATCTGCAACTGCTGCCCGCTTAAAACGCGCTGCGATCGGCTACATATTCAGGCCCGACCGCCCCGGGGAACTCTATGCACTCCCACGGAGCGTAACGGTAGTCTCACTTTGATCCCCGTTGTGCTCTTGTAGGCGCGCGACTCCAGACTATCGACAATTGTCACGAACACCTGCGGTGTTCGACCGCAGGTTTTCGCGCTCGAATGCGCGGCATGCGCCAGCGCAACACAGCGGGTAATACACAATGGCCTGTGTTTTTGATCGTGGCAGGCTAGCTTGCCGGTCGCAAAGCCGAAGCCGATTTCATCGGAACGGCGCCGTGACAGCTTGCCGCTCAATTCCCCTGGAACCAACCATGCGGATTCCCGAACTCGCGCTCTTCCTGCGTGCATGGCTGCGCAATCCCCGTCAGGTCGGCGCGCTCGCGCCGTCCGGTCCCGCGCTCGCCATGCTGATGACCGCCCAGATTCCCGGCGACAGCGCGCGCGTGATCGAACTCGGCGCGGGCACGGGCGTCTTCACGCGTGAGTTGCTGTCGCGCGGCGTCGCCGCCGAGCGGCTCGTGCTCGTCGAAGCCGATCCGGCGTTCGCCGCGACGCTGCGTCGCCGCTTTCCCGACCTGCGGGTCATGAACATGGATGCGGCCGAACTCGGCATCACGCGCGGCCTGTTCGGCGACGCGCGTGCGAGCGCCGTCGTCAGCGGCCTGCCGCTCGTCGCGATGCCCGTCGAGCAGGCGGTTGCGATCGTGCATGGCGCATTCGCGATGCACCTCGGCCCGGGCGGCGCGTTCTATCAGTTCACCTATCTGCCTCGCTGCCCGATTCCCGCAAGCCGGCTCGCGGCGATCGGCATTCGCGCGGAGCGCATCGGCATCGCATGGGCGAACGTGCCGCCCGCGGCCGTCTACCGGTTGCAGCGCTGTGCGGACTTCTGGGGTTCCCCGTCGCCGATCGGCCATGCGTGGCCGGGCGCGCGGCCGCCCTCGACGGCCGCTTGACGTCATGCCGGCGGCGAGCCGGCGCCGTCGCTTACGGCGTTCGCGTTCGCCTGTCCTCGCTTCGTTCGTCAGCGGGCGATCTCATGCGTCGTGCCACGCATGCCCGCCGGATGCGCTGCGCGGCCGGCGTGCATCTCGCGCGGCCACCTCGGTCGGCGCCGCGCAAGAGCGCCGTCAATTCATCGGGCACTTCAGGTTGCAGCCGTTCGGATCGCCTATGTCGCCCTTCCTGCGCAGATCCGATTTCTTGCCGCTCTGATATTTTTTCGACGGCGCCGACGCGGCGAACTGCATCTGCGGATGCTCGTTCAGCCGGAACTGGTCATTCAGGATGCCGCCCGGCACGCCGGGCGAGTTCTGCGCGAACGCGACCGTCGCGGCCACGGCGAGCGCGCCCGCGGCGGCGGACGCGACGGCGAGATGGGTCAGGAGCTTCATCGGTGTGTCGGGCGCCGGTCGGCGCTTTGGCTCATACGAAAGTAAGCGGCAAGCGTAACGCAAATGCGCGCGCCTTGCAGCGCCGCTCGCATACCCGCTTCGTTACCGTCCGTGACTGCTCGCGCGCGCGCCGTCGGCGGTGCCCGCGAGGCCCGCCGCCACGTCGACGAGCGTGCCGCACGCGCCCGGATCATAGCCGTCGAGCCGCGCGACGGCGGCGTGGTAGCCGTCGTCTCGCAGCAGCGAAAGCGCGCCCGCGAGCGGCGCATCGCCGAGCCGCGAGCGCTCGCACGCGAAGTAATAGTCCTCGTCGACGATCGGTATGAAATCGAGGCCGAAATGGCGCGCGGCAGGCTCGACGCCGAAGCCGAGATCCGCCATCCCGCTCGCGACGAACGCGGCGATCGCCGAATGCGTCAGCTCCGCCGATGCGTAGCCGTCGATCCGCTCCGGATCGATGCCGATGTCGCGCAGCGCGAGATCGAGCAGCATCCGCGTGCCGGAGCCCGGCTGCCGGTTGACGAAGCGGATGTCGCCGCGCGCGAGGTCGGCGAGGCCCTCGATCCGCTTCGGGTTGCCGCGCGACACGAACAGGCCCTGCTTGCGGCGCGTCAGATGAATCAGCACGTGATCGGCATCGTCGAGCCACGGCCGGTAGATCTGCGCGCAGTGCGCGCGAAACACGCCGCGCGGCAGGTGAAACCCCGCCAGATCGCATTCGCCGCCCGCGAGCGCGCGCATCGCCTCGACGCTCTCGCGGTACTTGATGTCGACGGGCGAGCCGGCTTCGACGAGCGCTGACACGAGCGCCGCGACCGCGTAGCCGTGCGACGCATGAATCCGCAGCGCGCCCGCGTGCCGCACGAGCCGCCGGTTCAGCCCGCTCGCGACCTCGGCGGCGAGCGCGCGCAGGTTGCCGTCGAGGCGCTCACCCGCGAGGCGCTGCGCAGCGACGACCGCCTGCCCGAGTTCGGACAGCGACGAGCCCTTGCCGCGCACGGTCTCGATCAGCGCGCCGCCGACGCACGCCTCGAGCGCGCGCAGAAGCCCCCACGCGTGCCGGTACGACAGCCCTTTCGCCTCGGCCGCCTGCGCGATGCTGCCCGTCGCCGCGACGAGTTCGAGAAGCGGTGCCACATCAGTCAGGCTCGCGGTGCGGCCGCCGTTGTCGCGCACGATCAAATGCGCGTCGCATTCGACTCGAATCATTTATGCAATCCCTTTTCCTATTGCAGCCGTCATTCTATCGATTTATCGTTGACTCATATCAATATCTCAAAGTCTGTTTGCGCTCCATATGAACCCAAAGCGCATATATGACTTCGGAGGAGGCAACCGGATGTCCCCCCATTCCGTCGCGCCCGACGCGCTCGTGCGCGCACACGCGCAACCCGGCAAATCACTCGTCGCGATCCTGCATGCGATCCAGGACGACGCGGGCTACGTGCCGCCCGCATGTGTCGAGCCGCTCGCGAAGGCGCTCAATCTGTCGCGCGCCGAAGTGCACGGCGTGCTGACCTACTATCACCACTTCCGCACCGCGCCGCCCGCGCGCGTGACGATCCGGCTCTGCCGCGCGGAAGCGTGCCGCAGCATGGGCGGCGAGGCGCTCGTCGCGCACGCGCAGGCGCGCGCCGGCTGCCGCATCGACGGCGAGCACGGCGGCGAAGTCGCGCTCGAATCGGTCTACTGCCTCGGCCTTTGCGCGCAGTCGCCGTCGCTCACGATCAACGACACGCTCCACGCGAAGATGTCGCCCGCGCGCTTCGACGCGCTCTTCGACGCGGCCGTCCGCGCGAAGGAGCCCGCATGAGCACGCGCATCTACGTGCCGCGCGATTCCGCGGCGCTCGCGGTCGGCGCAGACGCGCTCGCGCGCGCGATCGAGGCCGAGGCGGCCGCGCGCGGCACCGCGATCGAGCTCGTGCGCAACGGCTCGCGCGGGCTCCTGTGGCTCGAGCCGCTCGTCGAGATCGGCACGGCCGCGGGCCGCGTCGGCTACGCGAACCTCACGGCGGCCGACGTCCCCGCGCTCTTCGACGCCGGCTGGCTCGACGGCGGCGAACACCCGGCGCGCGTCGGCATCGTCGACGAAATGCCGTACCTGAAGCGCCAGCAGCGGCTCACGTTCGCGCGAATCGGCATCACCGATCCGTTGTCGATCGACGACTACGTCGCGCACGGCGGGCTCGAAGGCCTGAAGAATGCGCTCGCGCTCGACGGCGCCGCCGCCTGCGAGACGCTCGTCGAATCGGGCCTGCGCGGACGCGGCGGCGCCGCATTTCCGGCGGGCGTCAAATGGCGGACCGTGCGCGAAGCCGCGGCCGCGCAGAAATACGTCGTCTGCAACGCGGACGAAGGCGACTCCGGCACGTTCTCCGATCGCCTCATCATGGAAAGCGATCCGTACTGCCTGATCGAAGGGATGATCATCGCGGGCGTCGCGACGGGCGCGACGATCGGCTACATCTACGTGCGCAGCGAATATCCGCACGCGATCGCGGCGTTGGGCGAAGCGATCGCCCGCGCGCGTACCGCCGGCTGGCTCGGCGCGAGCGTGCTCGGCACCGCGCACGCGTTCGAGCTGCACGTCGCGAAAGGCGCGGGCGCGTACGTGTGCGGCGAGGAAACGGCGCTCCTCGAATCGCTCGAAGGCAAGCGCGGCGTCGTGCGCGCGAAGCCGCCGCTGCCCGCGCTCGCGGGGCTCTTCGGACAACCGACCGTCATCAACAACGTGATCACGCTCGCGACCGCGCCGATCATCTTCGCGCGCGGCGCGGCGTTCTACCGCGACTACGGGATGGGCCGCTCGCGCGGCACGCTGCCGTTCCAGCTCGCGGGCAACGTGAAGCGCGGCGGGCTCGTCGAGCTCGCGTTCGGCGTCACGCTGCGCGAGCTGCTGTTCGACTTCGGCGGCGGCACCGCGAGCGGGCGCCCGGCGCGCGCCGCGCAGGTCGGCGGCCCGCTCGGCACCTACCTGCCCGACAGTCAATGGGACATCCCGCTCGACTACGAGGCGTATGCGGCCGTCGGCGCCGTCGTCGGACATGGCGGCATCGTGCTGCACGACGACACGTCGAACCTCGCCGCGCTCGCCGAATACGCGATGCACTTCTGCGCGCTCGAATCGTGCGGCAAGTGCACGCCGTGCCGGATCGGCTCGACGCGCGGCGTCGAGACGATCGCGAAGATCCGCGCGGGCGACACGTCGGAAAAGCAGGTGCGCCTGCTGCGCGAGCTCTGCGACACGATGACGGCGGGCTCGCTCTGCGCGATGGGCGGCATGACGCCGTACCCGGTGCTGTCCGCGCTCGATCACTTCCCCGAAGATTTCGGCCTCGCCGCGCGCGCGAAAAACGCTGCGCCGGCCGCGGCCTGACAGCAGGAGTCCCAATGACCTCTTCCGCTTTCGATTCGCCCCGGCAAGGCTGCGGCTCCGGTCAGTGCGCGTGCAAGAGCGCGGCGCAGGCGCGCCGCGCCGATCCGTTCGACGACACCGACTACGGCACGCCGGCGCGCCGCGCCGATACCGACGTCACGCTCGACATCGACGGCCGCACGGTGACGGTGCCGGCCGGCACGTCGGTGATGCGCGCGGCGATCGAGGCCGGCATCAACGTGCCGAAGCTCTGCGCGACCGATTCGCTCGAGCCGTTCGGCTCGTGCCGCCTGTGCCTCGTCGAGATCGAGGGCCGGCGCGGCTATCCGGCGTCGTGCACGACGCCCGTCGAAGCCGGCATGAAGGTGCGCACGCAAAGCGATCGCCTGCAGGACCTGCGCCGCAACGTGATGGAGCTCTACATCTCCGATCACCCGCTCGACTGCCTGACGTGCGCGGCGAACGGCGACTGCGAGCTGCAGGACATGGCGGGCGCAGTCGGGCTGCGCGAAGTGCGCTACGGCTTCGACGGCAAGAACCATCTGCGCGACGCGAAGGACGAGTCGAATCCGTACTTCAGCTACGACCCGTCGAAGTGCATCGTCTGCAACCGCTGCGTGCGCGCATGCGAGGAGACGCAAGGCACGTTCGCGCTGACGATCGCCGCGCGCGGCTTCGAATCGCGCGTCGCGGCGAGCGCGGGCGACGCGTTCATGGATTCGGAGTGCGTATCGTGCGGCGCGTGCGTCGCCGCGTGCCCCACCGCGACGCTCGTCGAGAAGAGCGTCGCGCTGCTCGGTCAGCCCGAGCACGCGGTCGTCACGACCTGCGCGTATTGCGGCGTCGGCTGCTCGCTGAAGGCGGAGATGAAGGGCGACCAGGTCGTGCGGATGACGCCGCACAAGAACGGCCAGGCGAACGAAGGCCATGCGTGCGTGAAAGGCCGCTTCGCATGGGGCTACGCGACGCACAAGGACCGCATCACGAAACCGATGATCCGCGAGAAAATCACCGATGCGTGGCGCGAAGTGAGCTGGGACGAAGCGATCGGCCATGCGGCCGCGCAGTTCCGCCGCATCCAGGACAAGCACGGCCGCGATTCGATCGGCGGCATCACGTCGTCGCGCTGCACGAACGAAGAAACCTATCTCGTGCAGAAGCTCGTGCGCGCGGCGTTCGGCAACAACAACGTCGACACCTGCGCGCGTGTGTGCCACTCGCCGACGGGCTACGGGCTCAAAGTCACGCTCGGCGAATCGGCGGGCACGCAGACGTTCGCGTCAGTCGGCTCGGCCGACGTGATCGTCGTGATCGGCGCGAATCCGACCGACGGCCATCCGGTGTTCGGCTCGCGGCTCAAGCGCCGCGTGCGCGAGGGCGCGAAGCTGATCGTCATCGATCCGCGCAGGATCGATCTCGTCGACGGCCCGCACGTGAAGGCCGTCCATCATCTGCAACTGCGCCCCGGCACGAACGTCGCACTCGTCAACGCGCTCGCGCACGTGATCGTCACCGAAGGGCTCGTCGACGAGGCGTTTGTCGCCGAACGCTGCGAGCCGCACGCGTTCGACGTGTGGCGCGCGTTCGCCGCGCGGCCCGAGCATTCGCCCGAGGCGACGGCCTGCATCACGGGCGTGCCGGCCGACGCCGTGCGCGCCGCCGCGCGCCTGTATGCGACGGGCGGGCGCGCCGCGATCTTCTATGGGCTCGGCGTGACCGAGCATGCGCAGGGCTCGACGATGGTGATGGGCATCGCGAATCTCGCGATGGCGACGGGCAACCTCGGCATCGAGGGCGCGGGCGTGAACCCGCTGCGCGGACAGAACAACGTGCAGGGCTCGTGCGACATGGGCTCGTTCCCGCACGAACTGCCCGGCTACCGGCACATCGGCGACGCCGCGGTGCGTGCGCTCTTCGACGAGGCCTGGTCGACGACGCTGCAGCCGGAACCCGGCCTGCGCATCCCGAACATGTTCGACGCGGCGCTCGACGGCAGCTTCAAGGGCCTCTACTGCCAGGGCGAGGACATCGTCCAGTCGGACCCGAACACGCAGCACGTCGCGGCCGCGCTGTCGTCGCTCGAATGCCTCGTCGTGCAGGACATCTTCCTGAACGAAACCGCGAAGTACGCGCACGTGTTCCTGCCGGGCGCGACCTTCCTCGAGAAGGACGGCACGTTCACGAACGCCGAGCGCCGGATCTCGCGCGTGCGCCGCGCGATGAAGCCGCTTTCCGGCTATGCGGACTGGGAGGTGACGCTGATGCTGTCGCGCGCGCTCGGCTACGAGATGCGCTACGCGCATCCGTCCGAGATCATGGACGAGATCGCGCGCCTCACGCCGACGTTCGCAGGCGTGTCGTACGCGCTGCTCGACGAGCTCGGCAGCGTGCAGTGGCCCTGCAACGACGCGGCGCCCGAAGGCACGCCGACGATGCACGTCGATCACTTCGTGCGCGGCAAGGGCAAGTTCATGATCACGCAGTACATCGCGTCGCCGGAGAAGGTCACGCCGCGCTACCCGCTCATCCTGACGACGGGCCGGATTCTGTCGCAGTACAACGTCGGCGCGCAGACGCGCCGCACGGAGAACGTGCGCTGGCACGACGAGGACCGGCTCGAGATCCATCCGCACGATGCGAACGATCGCGGAATCAGGTCGGGCGACTGGGTCGGCGTCGAATCGCGCGCGGGGCAGACGGTGCTGCGCGCGCTCGTGACCGAGCGGATGCAGCCGGGCGTCGTCTACACGACGTTCCACTTCCCCGAATCCGGCGCGAACGTGATCACCACCGATAGCTCGGACTGGGCGACCAACTGCCCGGAATACAAGGTGACGGCGGTGCAGGTCGCGCCCGTCGCGCAGCCGTCCGAGTGGCAGCGCGCGTACACGCGCTTTCGCGCGGAGCAGCTCGCGCTGCTCGAGCGGCGCACGACGGCGAGCGCGCCGGCGACGTCGAGCGCAACGGCGACGGCAACGGGCAAGTGAGGTCGACATGGAAAGCCGACACCTGATCGACATGGCCAACCAGATCGGCGCGTTCTTCGCGTCGATGCCCGATCACGACGAGGCGGTCGCGGGCGTCGCCGATCACATCCGGCGCTTCTGGGAGCCGCGGATGCGGCGCGCGCTCCTCGCGGCGCTCGACGATCCGAACGACGAGGCCGCGACAAGCGTCGCGCCGATCGTTCGCGAGGCGATCGACAGGCACCGCGCATCGCTCGAACCGGCGCCCGCGCCTGAAACGCCGCGCGCCGCATAGGCGGCCGCAGGCGCACGCCGCGACGCGCGCGACGCCGCCGTGTCGCGCGAACGACGCGCGCTCGCTGCTCGCAGCATCGCGTGCGGACAGACGCCGCATCGCGCGGATCGGCGCTGACGCTTCGCGCACGCCGCCCCCATCGCCGCGTTCGCGTTGACGCCGCATCGCGACGACGCAACGCTCGCCCGCTTCAAAGACACGACAACCGCAAGGCAAGACGGCGAGACGGCGGCGCCGCTCGTCGCGCGGCCGCGCGCCTGGCGCTTGCGTCGAGCGCGCCGTCGCCCTCAAGTCTCGAGCCGCATCCCCGAAAACCACGTCTCGCAATGGTGCAGCAACGCGCTCGCATCGGTCGCCGGGCGGCCGCGCGCGGCGACATAGCCGTCCGGCCGCAGCAGATAGAACGCCGGCCGCGCGCCCCCGTACGCATCGCTCAACAGCGGCGCGCCCTCGCCTTGCGCGTCCGTCAGGCGCCAGCAGCGCACCGCGCCCGGCATGATCCGCTCGAGCGCGCCGGCAAGCGTGCGGCCGTCCTCGCCCGGGTCCGACGGCAGCGTGTCGTCGACGGCCGAGCGCGGCTCGAGCACGAGCAGCGTGAAATGCGCGGGATCGTGCAGATCGAAGAGGCGCGCGACGCCGGGCGCCTTGCCGAGCGGCCCGTCGAGCACGTGCACGAGCGCATCCGGCGCGCGTTCCCCGGCGCGCGGCCCGCCGTCGAGCACGCGCTCGAGCGTGAGCGGGCTCTTCCGGTACTGGATCGCAAGCTCGCTGACCGTGCGGCGCGCCGCATCCCGCAGCGGCCCGAACGACGCGAGAATCGGCACGACGTGCTCGCGCAGCAGCCTGAGCGGCCCGCGCCCCGCCTCGACGACCTGCGTCGCGAAGCTCGTCTGCCGCAGCACGTCGCGCTCGATCGGATGGCGCTCGTCGTGATACGTGTCGAGCAGCCGCTCGGGCGCGTTGCCGGCCAGCACCCGCGCAAGCTTCCAGCCGAGATTGAACGCCTCCTGGATGCCCGTGTTCATCCCCTGCGCGCCCGCCGGGCTGTGCACGTGCGCCGCGTCGCCCGCGAAGAACACGCGCCCGCGGCGCAGTTGCGCGACCATCCGGCTGTGCAGATGAAAATACGACGACCACGCGAGATCGCCGATCTTCAGCTCGGGCATCACGCGCGCGCGCACGATCTCGCGACACAGTTCGAGCGACGGCCCGTGCTCGTCGTCGAGCGCGCCGTTGCGCGGCGGTCGATCCGCGACGAGCCGGTAGCGCCCGTTTCCCATCGGAAACAATCCGGCGATGCCGTCGCCCGTCGTGAACAAATGAATCTCGTCGTCCGGCCAGTCGGCGTCGACATCGAGATCGGCGAGCATGAACGTCTGCTCGAACGCATGCCCGACGAATTCGACGTCGAGCAGATGCCGAACGGTGCTGTGCGCGCCGTCGGCGGCCACGACGTACGACGGCTGCAGGCTCTCCTCGCGGCCGTCGCCGTGGCGCAGGCGGACATCGAGCGCGCCGTCCGGATCGGTGCAGTGCGTGAGCGTCACGCCGCGCTCGACTTCGACGCCGAACGTCGCGAGATGCTCGGTCAAGAGCCGCTCGGTAACGGTCTGGTCGAGAAACAGCAGGTACGGATAGCGCGTTTGCAACGGATCGAAATCGAGCTCGGCGATGCGCTGCCCGCCCGAGTACAGGATCGCGACACGCGCGCGATGCCCGAGCTCGACGAACCGTTCGACGACGCGCTGCTGCTCGAGGAGCTCGAGCGTTCTGGCCTGGATGCCGATCGCGCGTGAAAAGCGCGCGGGCTGCGCCGCCTTGTCGACGATCCGCACCGGCACGCGGGCGCGGGCGAGGCAGAGCGCGGCGGCAAGCCCGGTCGGCCCGGCGCCGACGATCAGGACGGGAGGAGTGGCGAGCGGAACGACTGCCATAAAGACCTCGTCGATACGCAACATTCGCAGTCTACGCCCGCCGCCTCGCCGCATCCATAGCGCGGCGCGCCCCCGAATCGGCGGGCGCCGTCCGAGGTGTGGGAAAATGCGAGGTTTCCCGTTTGTCTCGCGTCATGGAATCCGCTTTCGACCGCGCATTCGCCGCACACCGCGCAGGCCGGCTCGACGTCGCCGAACACGGCTATCGGGCGGCGCTCGCGGCCAACCCCGCCGACGCCGATGCGCTGCACCTGTTCGGCGTGCTGCGCCATCAGCAGGGCCGGCACGAAGAAGCGGCCGATCTCGTCGGCCGCGCGGTCGAGTTGCGTCCGGACGACGCCGCGCTGCAACTGAACCTCGGCAATGCGTTCAAGGCGCTCGGTCGCCTCGACGACGCGATCGAGCGCTTTCGCAACGCGCTCACGCTCGCGCCGACGTTCCCGCTCGCGCACTACAACCTCGGCAACGCGTATGCGGCGCAGGAGCGTCACGACGACGCGGTCGACGCGTTCGAGCGCGCGCTCGCGCTCACGCCCGGCGACGCATCGATCCACAACAACCTCGGCAACGCGCTCAACGCGCTCGGCCGGCACGACGACGCGCTCGCGGCGTTTCGCCGCGCGCTCGAGCTGCGTCCCGGCCACGCGGGCGCGCACAACAACCTCGGGATGGCGCTCGCCGCGCTCGGAAACACCGACGAAGCGATCTCGCATTTTCGCGCGGCGCTCGCCGCCGAGCCGCGCTTCGTCGCCGCGCATTTCAATCTCGGCAACGCGCTCGATGCGATCGGCCGGCATGCGCAGGCGCTGCCCGCGTTCGAATCCGCGCTCGCGCTGCAGCCGCGCTTTCCGCTCGCGCTGTTCGGGCTCGCGAACGCGCTCGCGGCGCTCGGCCGCCATCGCGACGCGCTGCCGCATTACGAGCGCGCGGTCGGACTCGATCCGTCGTTCGTGCTCGCGTGGCTCAATCTCGGCACCGCGCACCACGCGCTCGGCGCGCACGAGATGGCGCTGCGCGCATTCGACCAGGCACTGCGGCTCGATCCCGCGCATGCGCTCGCGCAAATGCATCGCGCGGTCACGCTGCTCACGCTGCGCGACTTCGCGCGCGGCCTGCCCGCGTATGAAGCGCGGCATGCGCTGCCGGGCGCGGCGCCCCTCGGGCCGCTGCCGCGCTGGCAAGGCGAGCCGATCGAAGGCCGCACGCTGCTCGTGCGCGCCGAACAGGGTTTCGGCGACACGCTGCAGTTCGTGCGGCTCGTTCCGCTCGCGCGCGAGCGCTGCGCGCGGCTGATCCTGCAGGTCCAGCCGGCGCTGCTGCCGCTCGTCGAGACAATGGCCGCGCGCTGGCGCGTGAGCGTCGTGCCGACCGATACGGCGCGCATGCCCGTGGCCGATCTCGTCTGTCCGCTCCTCAGCCTGCCGTTCGCGCTCGGCCTCGAATACGACGCGATCCCGTCCCGCACGCCGTATCTCGACGTGCCGGATGCCGCGCGCCGCCGCTTCCGCGGCTCGCTCGGCGGACACGCGAAGCGCAAGCTCGGGCTCGCGTGGTCCGGCAGCGCTCAGGTGCAGGAAAACCGCGCGGTGCCGCTCGACACGCTCGCGCCGCTCTTCGCGCTCGCCGGCGTCGACTGGATCGTGCTGCAGCCGGCGCTGTCGGACGCCGAGCGCGCGGCGCTCGACGCGCATCCGCATGCGGTGCGCATCCACCGCCTCGATGGCTTGACCGATTTCGCGGCGACGGCTGCACTCGTCGATCGGCTCGACGGCGTCGTGTCGATCGACACCGCGCTCGCGCACCTGGCGGGCGCGCTCGGCAAGCCGCTGTGGCTGATGCTGCCCGTCGCCGCCGACTGGCGCTGGAGCACGGGCGACGATAGTCCGTGGTATCCGCATGCGCGGCTCGTCCGGCAATCGCAGCCGGGACGCTGGGACGATGTGGTCGCGACGGTCGCGGCCGAGATCGCGCGCGGGTGACGGCTCGCGCGCATTCGTGCGGGACCGCCTTCGGCCGTTCGAGCGTCGTATCCGCGAATCGTCGCTCGTGCAGGGCGCGCCGCGCCGTTATAGGTGGAATTCGCGCCCTTCTCGCCTTCTCGCCTTCTCGCCTTCTCGCCTTTGAGCCTTTGAGCCTTTGAGCCTTTGAGCCTTTGAGCCTTCGTGCCTTCGTGCCTTCGTGCCTTCGTGCCTTCGTGCCTTCGTGCCTTCGTGCCTTCGTGCCTTCGTGCCTTCGTGCCTTCGTGCCTTCGTGCCGCAATATTGTCGATGCCGCGCCCGCATGCCGCCACGGCTCGCGACAACGATCCTCGCCGCCGCCACGCTCCGCCGCCGCAAATCGCTTCGCCCAAACAAAAAAACGGAGCGCTAGGCGCTCCGTTTTCCGCTTCGTCCATCGCGGCCCGCTCGCGCCGGGCCGCACGTTCGCTCAAGCCGTCTTGTACTGATTGCGCGCTTCCGGCGACCGGTACAGCACGAGCGTCGCGATCAGCCCGCAGATCGCCGCGAGGCCGAGCCAGAGGCCCGGCGCCGCCTTGTTGCCGGTTTCGTGGATCAGCAGCGTCGAGATCGCCGGCGTGAAGCCGCCGATCGTCGTCGCGAGGCTGTACGCGAGCGAGAAGCCCGCGGTGCGCACGTCGGCCGGCATCACTTCGGTCAGCGCGACGACCATCGCGCCGTTGTACGAACCGTACAGGAACGACAGCCACAGTTCGGCCGTCAGCAGCCGCAGGAACGACGGCGAACCAACGAGCCACTGCATCACCGGATACGCGGTGAGGATCGTGAGCGCGGTGAACGCGATCAGCACCGGACGACGGCCGATCCGGTCGGACAGCGCGCCCGACAGCGGCAGCCAGACGAGGTTCGACAGCCCGACGCAAACGGTCACGACGAGCGCGTCGATCGCCGACAGATGCAGCACTTCCTTGCCGAACGTCGGCGTATACGCGGTGATCATGTAGAACGACACCGTCGTCATGATGACCATCCCCATGCCCGCGAGCACGACGCCCCAGTTCTCGAGCATCGACTTCATGATCTCGCCCATGCTCGGGCGGCGGCGCTTCGCGAGGAACTCGTCGGTCTCCTTCAGCGAACGGCGGATCAGGAACAGGAACGGCACGATCAGGCAGCCGATCAGGAACGGGATGCGCCAGCCCCACGCCGTCATCTGCTCGACGGGCAGCGCGCGGTTCAGCAGCACGCCGACGAACGCGGCGAACACGACGGCCACCTGCTGGCTACCGGACTGCCACGACGTGTAGAAGCCCTTGTTGCCCTTCGTCGCGATCTCGGACAGGTACACCGACACGCCGCCCAGCTCGACGCCCGCCGAAAAGCCCTGCAACAGCCGCCCGAGCAGCACGAGAATCGGCGCGAGCACGCCGATCGTCGCGTAGCCCGGAATCGTCGCGACGGTCAGCGTGCCGAGCGCCATCAGCGCGAGCGTCAGGATGAGGCCCTTGCGGCGGCCGTGATGGTCGATGTAGGCACCGAGCACGATCGCGCCGACGGGGCGCATCAGAAAGCCCGCGCCGAACACCGACAGCGACAGCATCAGCGACGCGAACGCGTTGCCGTTCGGGAAGTAGGTCTTGGCGATCGCTGACGCGTAGTAGCCGTAGACCATGAAGTCGTACATCTCCAAGAAGTTGCCGCTGACGACGCGGAACACGGTCCTGGCCTTGGATTCCTGCTGTATTGCGGGGGACGCTGTAGACATGTCTCTCTCGATAAGGCTGCGCCGCGGCCGATCGAGCGGCATGCGGCGCGTATCACATCGTGTTTCTTGCCCCGGCGCGCCGGGGGCGGTGCAGATCGATGATGCGCTGCACGGCGCCTGCCATCTTACTGCGAACGGCGGCGGGATGCGTCAATGCGTCGCTTGCGGAGTCGTCCGAAAGGACTTTGAAAACTGACGAATACGCCGGGATTTCCGGCGTTTATCGTGTGAGCGATGCGGCGTCGCGCCGCGAGAATCACGCGGCCGCACCGCCGCTCTCCGACTCTCCGACTCTCCGACGCTTCGTCGCTCCGGATGCCGAACGAACGACGGGCCGCACCCGCGTGCGGCCCGTCATGTCGTTTCGCGCCGAGGGCGTCGCACGCCGATCGGCTACAGCCGCGTCTCGCGCGCCGCGCGCAGGAACGTGTCGAGAAGCGGCGTGCAGTCGAGCAGCTCCGGGCCGCCCGCGCGATGAAACTCCGGGTGCCACTGAACGCCGACGACGAACGGCGCGCGGCGATAACGAATTCCCTCGATGATCCCGTCTTCCGCCGACACCGCCTCGATGTTCAGATCGCGGCCGATATCGCGAATCGCCTGATGGTGGATCGAGTTGACGATCGCCTCGCGGCGGCCGGGGAACATGTTCGCGAGCGTCGAGCCGTCCGGGAAGCGGATCGCGTGCCGGTGCTGGTCGTAGTGCTCGCTCACGTGCGCGCCCGCCGTCGGCACGTCGGTCGCGATGTCCTGATAGAGCGAGCCGCCGAACGCGACGTTGATCAGCTGGCAGCCGCGGCACACGCCGAGCACCGGCTTGCCCGACTCGATGAACTCGTGCAGCAGCTCGAGCTCGTACATGTCGCGCACGCGGTCGCCGGGCCACTCGGAATACGCGTCGGAAGCCGCGTACGTCTGCGGCGACACGTCGGCGCCGCCTTGCAGCAGCAGCCCGTCGAGATGCTTCGCGTAGTCGCGCAGCCGGATGTTGCTCGGGTGCAGCATCCCCTGATGGCCGACGGTCGGAATCATAAACACGAGCACGTCGCGCGACATCACCCAGTGCGCGATCGATTCCTCCAGATATTGCAGCGTCTTGCCGCGCAGCCCCGGCGCGCCCGGCTCCGGATGGAAGATCCGCGCCGACACGCCGATGCGCAGCGTGCGTTGCGTGATCCGCTGGCCGGCGCGGTCGAACAGCCGGCGCGCCCGCGCGGCGATGATCCGGCCGAACACCGACCACGGCGTATCGCTCTGTTTCAGGTACGCGGGCGGCGCAGGCGGCGCGGCGCTCGCGGGCGGCGGGCGCGACGCCTCGAAATCGGGCGGCGCGCCGAAGCCGGGCGGCGGCGAGCCTGCCCTCGCGGCGGAAGCCGCGCCGGCGGCCGTCGCGCCCGGCGGCGCGGCGGCGGATGAACCGGCCGATGAACCGGCCGACGCGGCGGCTGGGCGCGCGCCCGGGCCGCCCGGGCCGACGCCGGGCGCACCGGGCTCGGCAATCGTATCGGTCGGCGCCGAGCCGGGGTCGCCGACGTCCTGCGCGGCCGCGATCTGCGCGGCGAACGCGCCGACGTGAACGGTCGCGCCCACGGACGGATTGTCGGAAACGGAAGACGATGCCGCGCCGGCGTGGCCGGAAGACGTCGCAACGGAAGAAGAGGCAGAACCGGACTGCTCGGCTCTTGCGGACGTGTTTTCGCTCATGACGAAGGTCTGGCGCGTCGGTCACGCGGAGAATCAACGAGAATTCATTATGCTTCAGTACACGATCGGCGGCAAACCGACAGCGTTTCGTCAATATTGTTGCAATGTTGTGTCGAATTCACGCCGACGCACGTTGCAATCGCGCGACGACGCGCATGATTCGGCGTGCGAAACGGCGCGCGTGCGCGTCGAGCGCGCATAGAGCGCGCGTCGGCAAACTGCATCGCGATGCGCCGCCCAGGCGCTTCGCCCCCCTGACTTCATGCGCGGCTCGCATGCAATCTCGCATCGGCTGACAGCGCACGCGAATAAACCTCACACGAACCTGCAGTCGACCGCAAACGTCGTTCGGATATCGCAACGGCCGCATGTCCGCACGCCCGAACGCCACCGCTGCGATCCGATTCGCCGCCGCGCGGCGAATCGGCATCCTGCGCGTCGGCCGACGCGAGCCGCGCACGCGAAGCGGCGAGCCGCCGGACACAACCCCGCGCCGCAACGCTGTTCTACAATGCGCGAACCCGAGCGTCGCACGCCGCACGCGCGGCTTCGCGACGCGACGCGACGTGCCGTGGCGTGACGTGTCGTGCCGAGCGCGCTTCGCGCGGCGCGTCGCCAACCCGATCGAGCCCGATACCGCCATGACCACTTTCGCCCCCTTCCCGCCGCTCGCCCGGCTCGCCGCCGATCTCGCCGCCGGCACGACGACCAGCCGCGCGCTCGTCGAAGCCGCGCTCGAACGGATCGCCGATCCGGCGGGACAGGGCGCGGTCGCGTTCACCGAGGTCGATGCGCAAGGCGCGCGCGCGACCGCCGACGCGCACGATCGCCTGCGCGCCGCGGGCACCGTGCTGTCGCCGCTCGCGGGCATTCCGGTGTCGGTGAAGGATCTGTTCGACATCGCGGGGCAGGTCACGCGCGCGGGATCGCGCGTGCTCGCCGATGCGCCCCCCGCGACCGCCGACGCGATCGCCGTCGCCCGCCTGAAGCGCGCGGGCGCCGTGCTCGTCGGCCGCACGAACATGAGCGAGTTCGCGTTCTCCGGCCTGGGCCTGAATCCGCACTACGGCACGCCGCGCTCGCCGTACCGGCGCGGCGTGCCCGGCGACGAGCGGATCGCGGGCGGCTCGTCGTCGGGCGCGGCCGCGTCGGTTGCGGACGGCATGGCCGCCGTCGCGCTCGCGACTGACACGGGCGGCTCGATCCGGATACCCGCCGCGCTCTGCGGACTGACGGGCTTCAAGCCGACCGCGAGCCGGATTCCGAGGCAAGGCGGCGTGCCGCTGTCGGCGACGCTCGATTCGTTCGGCCCGATCGGCGTGTCGGTTGCGTGCTGCGCGCTCGTCGACCGGGTCCTCGCGGGCCTCGAGCCGCACGTGAGCGCCGCGCGGCCGCTCGAAGGCGTGCGGCTCGGCGTGCTGACGAACTACGTGACGGACGGCGTCGACGCGCACGTCGCGGCGTCGCTCGACACGGCGCTCAAGCACCTGGAAGCCGCGGGCGCGATCGTGTCGGAAGCGCGCTTCGCGCCGCTCGACACGCTGCCCGACATCAATCGCATCGGCTTTTCGTCGATCGAGGCGTACGCGTGGCATCGCCCGCTCATCGCCCGCCACCGCGACGCGTACGATCCGCGCGTGCTCGCGCGCATCCTGAAGGGCGAGCCGGCGAGCGCCACCGATTATCTCGATCTCGTCGCCGCGCGCGCGGCGCTCATCGACGAAGCGGCGCGCACCGTGTGGCAGCGTTTCGACGCGCTCGTCGCGCCGACGGTGCCCGTCGCGCCGCCGCGCATCGACGAGCTCGAGCGTGATGACGACGCGTTCGCGCGCACGAACGCACTCGTGCTGCGCAACCCGAGCGCGTTCAACTTTCTCGACGCCTGCGCGCTGTCGCTGCCGTGCCATCCGCGCGACACGGCGCCCGTCGGCCTGATGCTCGCCGCCGCGCCGCATCGCGACGACGCGCTGCTCGCGATCGGCCAGGCGGTCGAAGCGGTGCTCGCGACGATCCGCTGACGCCGCCGCCCGAAGACGGCGCGGCGTTCGCGTTAAAATCCGACGATTCATTTTCCTGACCGCTCGAAGGAATCCCGTTTCGATGAACAACCTGATGCTCTCGCTGCGCCGCGAACGGCGCCTGCTCGTGCTGCTCGGCCTCGTGTGCCTCGCGCTTCTGGCCGGCGCGCTTTATCTGCAGTACGTGAAAAACGAAGATCCGTGCCCGCTTTGCATCATCCAGCGCTATTTCTTCGTGCTGATCGCGTTGTTCGCGTTCATCGGCGCGGGCATGACGAGCGGCGCGGGCATCGTGGTGACCGAGGCGCTCATCGTGCTGTCGGCCGCCGCGGGCGTCGGCACCGCCGCACGCCATTTGTACGTGCAACTGAACCCAGGCTTCAGTTGCGGCTTCGACGCGCTGCAGCCGATCGTCGACAGCCTGCCGCCTGCGCACTGGCTGCCGGGCGTGTTCAAGGTCGCCGGGCTGTGCGAGACCGTCTATCCGCCGATCTTCGGCATCCTGCTGCCCGGCTGGGCGCTGATCGCATTCGTGCTGATCGTCGTGCCCGTCGCCGTGAGCCTGCTGCGCCACCGCGGCCGGCTGCGCTGACCTGCGTCGGCGCGGCGGCGCATGGGGATCGCGATAGATCGCTCCGCGCCGCCGCTGCTCGGCCGCTGCTCGTTTTCCCGAGCGCGGCGGCCCGGGAGCCGACGCGCGCCGGCGGCGCCGCATCCGCGTCCCGCCCCGCCGCGACCCGCGCGGGGCAATGGTTTCCCGCCGCCCGGCAACTTCGGACGGGCGCGCGAATCCTACGTGCATCATGATCGCCGCCGAATAGCCCGCATCATTGCCAGGCCATGCCGCCATTTTTTTGCGGTGCTATCTTCGTTTCCGGATGGCGATCTACGTGCGCGAGGCGGGAGCCTCTCGACCCTGCGTAACGCGCGCCTGATCCGCAATGTCCCGTGGATTCGCCATGACAACGCAAACCATCCGCATTTCCCGCCGCAGCCCTGTCCGCGCCGCCCCGCGCATCAAGGCGCGAGGCGCCCGGCCTGACGACGGCGCGCGCCGCGCCGGTTCGCCGCGAGTCCGCCCGTCCGCCGCGCGCCGTCGCGACGCGCAGCCGATGCGCGCCGCCGCTCGCCGTTGCCGCGTCCGCGGCGTGTCCCTCGTCGTCTTCGGCCGCATTGCCTCCGGCCACGGCGATCGAGCCGGCTGCGCGAGCTTCACGTGCAGCACGTCGCGGACGAGCGCCGCGATCACGCGTTCGTCGCGCCGAGACGCCAAGCGCGCGCGCGCCGCGGCTGCCACCGCGCCCCGGCGAGCGCCGCGCACGACGCATCCCGACGCGACCGCTCTCGCCCGCACGCGCCGCGCGAATCGCACGGCAGCAGCCGCCCGGCCGGCCGTCGCGGTCTGACTCAGGATCAGGAGAAGCGCCGGATGGAAACCTGGCTCACCGACCTGCAGCACCTGCTCGCCCGCGGCGACGCGGCCGTCCTCGTGACGGTGGCGCGCGTCGACGGCTCCGCGCCGCGCGACGCGGGCACGAAGATGCTCGTCACGCGCGAAGCCGCACGCCACACGATCGGCGGCGGCCATCTCGAGTGGAAGGCGATCGAGATCGCCCGACAGCTGCTGAAGGAAGGCGCGCACACGCCGCATGCGCGACGGCTCGAACGGCTCGCGCTCGGCCCGAGCCTCGGCCAATGCTGCGGCGGCGCGGTCGTGCTCGCATTCGAGCGGCTCGACATCGCCGATCTCGGCTGGGTCACGTCGCTCGCCAAGCGCACGGCGGCGGGCGCGCCGACCGTGCGCAGCGTGTCGTTCGGCCCCGACCCCGACGCGGTGATGCTGAGCGAGCCCGAGCCGGGCGCCGCGCGCCCCGACTGCCTGCTGTGGGAAATGAGCGGCGCGCCGCTATTGACCGAGACGATCGCGCCGCGCGCGTTTTCGGTCGTGCTGTTCGGCGCCGGGCACGTCGGCGCGGCGCTCGTGCGCGTGCTCGGCACGCTGCCCTGCCACGTCCGCTGGGTCGACGAGCGCGACGCGCAGTTCCCGCCGCCCGATGCGCTCGCGGGCATCCGCAACCTGTCGCTTGACGCGAACGACGCGCCCGACGAAGCGATCGACGAAGCCGAGCCCGGTGCGTACTTCGTCGTGATGACGCACAATCACGCCCGCGATCTCGAGCTCGCGCACCGCATCCTCGCGCGCGGCGACTACGCGTACTTCGGCATGATCGGCTCGCGCACGAAGCGGATGCAGTTCGAGCACCGGCTCGCCGCGCGCGGCATCGACCCGTTGCAAATCGCGCGGATGCAGTGCCCGATCGGCGTGCCCGGCATCGTCGACAAGGCGCCCGAGGCGATCGCGATCGCCGTCGCCGCGCAGATCCTGCAGACCGTCGACGCGCGCCGCGCGAACGAGCATCCGGCCGCATCGCCTTCGCCGCCCGGCGCGCGCGCATGCTGAGCCGCCGTCATTCAAACCAGGTTACGCATACAGACACCACGATGACCCCGACATTCCAAGACAAGATCGCCCGCGCGCCGAAAGCGGAGCTGCACATCCACATCGAAGGCTCGCTCGAGCCCGAGCTGATCTTCAAGCTCGCGCAACGCAACGGCGTGAAGCTCGCATACGACTCGATCGACGCGCTGCGCGCCGCCTACGCGTTCAGCGATCTGCAGTCGTTCCTCGACATCTACTACGCGGGCGCGAGCGTGCTCCTCACCGAGCAGGATTTCTACGACATGACGACCGCGTACGTCGAGCGCGCGCTCGCCGATCACGTCGCGCACGCGGAGATCTTCTTCGATCCGCAGACGCACACCGAGCGCGGCGTGCCGATCGAGACCGTCGTCGCGGGCATCGAGCGCGCGCTCGCCGATGCGCAAAAGCGCGGCTTCTCGAGCAAGCTGATCCTGTGTTTCCTGCGTCATCTGTCCGAGGAGGACGCGCTCGCGACATTCGAAGCGGCGCTGCCCCTCTTCGATCGCTACGCGCAGCGCCTCGTGGGCGTCGGCCTCGATTCGTCCGAGCGCGGCAATCCGCCGTCGAAGTTCGCGCGCGTGTTCGAGAAGGCGCGTGAGCGGGGCCTGAAGCTCGTCGCGCACGCGGGCGAGGAAGGCCCGCCCGACTACGTGACGCAAGCGCTCGACGTGCTGAAGGTGGATCGCGTCGATCACGGCGTGCGCAGCGCGGAAGACGCGGCGCTCGTCGCACGTCTCGCGAACGAAAAGATCGCGCTCACCGTCTGCCCGCTGTCGAACCTGAAGCTCTGCGTGTTCGACGACCTGACGAAGCACACGCTGAAGGATCTGCTCGACCGCGGCGTCGCGGTGACGATCAACTCCGACGATCCCGCGTATTTCGGCGGCTACGTCAACGCAAACTACTTCGCGACCGTCGACGCGCTGCAGCTTGGCGATGCCGACGTCTACACGGTGATCAAGAACGGCTTCGACGCGTCGTTCGTGAGCGCCGACGAACGCGCGGCGCTGATCGCGAAGCTCGACGCGCACTGGCACGCGGCCTGACGGCCGAAACGACGCGCGCGCTGCATGCGAGGCGCGCGAAAGCGCGCGCGTCGTGACGCGGTGCGCTCGACACGAGACACTGAGGAGAGCTTAACGATGGACCTCTATCAAGGCACCGCCGCGCCCGCGAAGCGCTCGGCGCTCGAGCGCCACTTCGGCATTCGCGAGTCCGGCTCGCGGCCGCGCACCGAGATCGTCGCCGGCGTGACGACGTTCCTGACGGCGATGTACATCATCGTCGTGAATCCCGGCATCCTGTCGCAGGCGGGCGTGCCGTTTTCGGCCGCGCTCACGGCGACCGTGATCGTCAGCTTCCTCGGCAGCTGCGCGATGGGACTCTACGCGCGCAACCCGGTGCTCGTCGCGCCCGGCATGGGCATGAACGCGCTTTTCACGTTCGTGATGGTCCATGGCGGCAAGATGCCGTGGCAAACCGCGCTCGGCTGCGTGTTCTGGGCGGGCGTGCTGTTCGCGACGCTCGCCGCGTTCAACGCGCGCAAGCTCGTCGTCGACGCGATTCCGGCCAACCTGCGGCACGCGGTGTCGTGCGGAATCGGCCTGTTCATCAGCCTGATCGGGCTCGTGAACGCGAAGTTCATCGTCGGCGATCCGGTGACGATCGTCCATGCGACGTCGCTCAATCCGGTGATCGTCACGTTCCTCGCCGGCCTCGCGATCACGACCGTGCTCGTCGTGCGCCGCGTGACGGGCGCGCTCATGCTCGGCATCGTCGCGACCACGCTGCTCGCGATCCCGATCGGCCGCGTGTGGGGCGACGGCAGCGCGTACTGGCCCGCCGCGATCGCGACGAAGACGCTCGTCAACTGGAACGGCTTCGTCGCCGCGCCGGACTTCTCGGCGATCGGCCAGCTCGATCTGCTCGGCTCGCTGAAATTCGCTTACTGGCCGTTCATCTTCGTGATGTTGTTCACCGCGTTCTTCGACGCGCTGTCCACGTTCATGGCGATTTCGGAAGCGGGCAACCTGCGCGACCGCGACGGCAATCCGCGCAACATTCGCCAGTCGATGATCGTCGACGCGTTCTCGGCCGTCGTATCCGCGCCGCTCGGCACGAGCCCCGCGAACGCGTACATCGAATCTGCGGCGGGCATCTCGGCGGGCGGCCGCACGGGGCTCGTCGCGGTGGTCGCGGGCCTGTGCTTCGTGCCGTTCCTGTTCCTGTCGCCGCTGCTCTCGCTCGTGCCCGCGATCGCGACGGCGCCCGCGCTCGTGCTCGTCGGCGTGTTCATGATGGAATCGATCACGAAGATCGAATGGCATCGCTTCGACGAGGCGATCCCCGCGTTCCTCGCGATGATCCTGATCCCGCTCACGTACTCGATCACCGAAGGCATCGCGTACGGCTTCCTCGCGTTCGTCGTGCTGAAGCTCTTCACGGGCCGCCGCGACGAAGTAAAGCCGGCGATGTGGGTGGTCGCCGCGCTGTCGGTGCTTCTCGTCGCACAGCTCTGACTTCAATCGATACGGATTCCCAACGATGACTCAAACCGCTTTCCGCGCGCGCCTCTTGCGATTCGACGGCGATCCCGCGCAATCGGACGATGCGGCCGCGTACGACGAAGACGGCCTCGTGATCGTCGACGACGGGCGCGTCGTCGCGGCCGGCGCGCATGCGGCGCTCGCGCCGCGGCTCGCGCCGGGCGCGACGCTCGTCGAGATGCGCGACAAGCTGATCGTGCCCGGCTTCATCGACACGCACGTTCATTATCCGCAGACCGAAATGATCGCGTCGCCGGCGCCGGGCCTGCTGCCATGGCTCGACCGCTACACGTTCCCGACCGAGCGGCGTTTCGCCGATCCCGCGCACGCGCGCGACGTCTCGGACTTCTTCCTCGACACGCTGCTCGCGTGCGGCACGACGACGGCGCTCGTCTACTGCACCGTGCACAAGCAGTCGGCCGATGCGTTCTTCGACGCAAGCGACGCGCGCGGTTTGCGGATGGTCGCGGGCAAGGTGCTGATGGACCGCCACTGCCCCGAGTTCCTGCGCGACACCGCGCAATCGGGCTACGACGACAGCGCCGAGCTGATCGCGCGCTGGCACGGCCGCGGCCGGCAGCTGTACGCGCTCACGCCGCGCTTCGCGCCGACGTCGACGCACGAGCAGCTCGAAGCGTGCGGCGCGCTCGCGAAGCTTTATCCGGACGTGTTCATCCAGAGCCACGTCGCCGAGAACCTCGACGAAATCCGCTGGGCGGCCGAGTTGTTCCCCGAGCGGCGCAGCTATCTCGACGTCTACGATCACTACGGCCTGCTGCGCCGCCGCGCGGTCTACGGCCACTGCATTCATCTCGACGACGACGATCGCCGGCGCTTCGCGGAAACGGGCGCGATCGCCGCGCACTGCCCGACGTCGAACCTGTTCCTCGGCAGCGGCCTGTTCGATTTCGATCGCGCGAATGCGCAGCGGATGGCCGTCACGCTCGCGACCGACGTCGGCGGCGGCACGTCGTTCTCGATGCTGCAGACGATGAACGAGGCGCACAAGATCGCACGAATGACCGGCCATCACCTGAGCGCGACGCGCATGTTCTGGCTCGCGACGGCGGGCGCGGCGCACGCGCTCGAGCTGGCGGACACGATCGGCACGCTCGCGCCGCGCACGGAGGCCGACTTCGTCGTGCTCGATCCGGCCGCGACGCCGCTGCTCGCGCGCCGCACCGCGCGCGCGGAATCGCTCGAAGAGCTGCTGTTCGCGCTCGCGCTGCTCGGCGACGATCGCGCCGTCTATCGCACGTACGCGGCAGGGCGCTGCGTGCATCGGCGCGACGGCGCCGACGCGAGCTGAGCGGCCGAGCACGCAGGCAGGCGACCGTTCGGCGGCGGAACACGCCGCGCCCCCCCGCTGAAGCGACACGCATCGACTGACGTGCGAATCACGACCGACGACCGCGCGCGACGCTGCGGTGCAGCAGTCGCGACGGCAAAGACGCCGGCACGAGTCGAATCGCCGACACACGCGGCGCGTGCTCGCTGCCGCGCCCGCGCCTGCACCGCGCTCGCGCGCCCTGGCGCGCCGATTCCCCCATTCGACCCGATTCGACCCGATTCAAATTGGACTCGACCGAAACCCGACGCTTCCCCGCCCGTCCTCCGCAACCCGCAGCGCCCGCCCCCGCCCGCCGTGCCCGCCTGCGCCGGTGCGGGCGGCATCCCCGCCACATCGATTGCCCGCATCGCTTCGCTCCACGCGACGCGACGCGACGCGACGCGACGCAACGCGACGCGACGCAACGCGACGCAACAATCCTTCCCTTCGTGCAAAAAAGGCGTGCTAGAATCCGCTCCTCATTGGGGAGTAGCCGCTCCGCTCGAGCCGACGCCGCCCGGCGCGCTCGTGACGGAGGCGTCCGTCAACAGACTTGGCCGTCGCGGCCATGGCGGACGCAGCCCGCAAGGCCTGGCGAGACCGATGGTTCACCGCACGCCGCAGATGGGCCCGGCGCGCGGCGAATCGTCGCTCGCGTTCAACCAGGCCCTGGGATATTCATTCCGTGACTCAAGCCTTCCTAATCTCGACGGGCGCCGTCGCCCTCGCCGAAATCGGCGACAAGACCCAGTTGCTCTCTCTCGTCCTCGCCGCCCGCTACCGCAAGCCGCTGCCGATCATCGCCGGCGTCCTCGCCGCGACCCTGATCAATCACGCGTTCGCCGGCGCGCTCGGCGAGTGGCTCGGCGTGTATCTGACGCCGTCGGTGATGCGCTGGGCGCTCGCGATTTCGTTCATCGGGATGGGCTTGTGGATTCTCGTGCCGGACAAGCTCGACGCCGCCGAGGCGAACGCGAACCGCTCGCGTCTCGGCGTGTTCGGCGCGACGTTCGTCGCGTTCTTCCTTGCCGAAATGGGCGACAAGACGCAGATCGCGACCGTCGCGCTCGCCGCGCGCTTCCAGGATTACGTCGGCGTCGTCGCCGGCACGACGTTCGGGATGATGCTCGCGAACGTGCCGGCGATCCTGCTCGGCGACCGCTTCGCGCACCGGCTGCCGACGAAGCTCGTCCATGCCATCGCGGCCGTGCTGTTCGTCGTGCTCGGCGCGCTCGCGTTCGTTCGCGGCGGCGCCTGACGGCGCGAAAACCGCATCAGGCAGACGGACCATTCGTGGGCGCAGCCCCACCGCGCACGGCCGCGGCTCGCGGCGAAGGCAGCGGCCCGTTGTCCGCCGGCCCGGCGCCCGCTTCGCCGATATGCCGCTTCTTCGACCGGCCCGGCCGCTTCACCGGCCGCCCAGACCACCGGCTTCCCGCTCCGCCGACCTGCCTCGACGCCAGGCCGCCTCTCAACGCGCCGGCGCCGCGGCGGCGCCGGATGCGGGCGCGGCCGGCACCGCGCGCTCGTTCGACGGCATCGGCGCGGGCGCGCCGTTCTTGTCGACGGGCAGCCGCACCGTGCGCACGGTGCCGTTGCCGAGCGGGAAATCGGCGAGCGCCGCGCGGGCGAGATACGGCATCGCCTGCAGCAGCGACGAGCCTTCGCCCGCGTTGCGCGCGGCGACGTTATAGACCTCCTTGCCCGTCGCGCGCTCGGTGATCCGGATTTCGAGCGAACGCTGGAAGATCTGGTAGCTCTGATTCACGTAGCCCGCCGGAAACGGTCCCCACGGACCGAACGGCCCCCACGGGCCGCCGCGCCAGTACGGGCCGGGGCCGAACCACGGGTCGTAGTAGACGGGCTGCGGCACCGACACCCAATCGCTCTTGATGCCGTACGCGAGCCCGACGAGATAGCGCGCGGCCTTCTCCGGCGCGCGGGTGAATGCGTAGGCCGACAGCTCGTTGCCGACGATCTGCTCGTAAGTCGACTGCTCGAGGCTATTCTGCTGCTCGGCGGTCCGGGCGAACGCGTAGGTGCGCGTCGCGTCGCTGCCGCTCCAGTTCGAGAACGCCGTGACCTGCGTCGTGACGTAGGACGTGCAGCCGGACAGCAGCACGATCAGGGCACCCGCGAGCCATGCCGCGCCGCGGATGATGGGATTGCGTTTCATGTTCGTCCTCTTGATCGATGGCGTCGCGCGGGCCGGCCGGGCGTCGCGATGACCGGATCATACGCCGCCCGCGCGGGCACCGCGCCGATAATACGAAGACCGTTCGGCGCGCCGAAAAGTTCGCCCCGCGCACCGCGCGCAAAGGCTTTGTACAATGGGCTCCTGCCGCCGCGCCGCCCGATCGGCGCGCCCCCTACTTTCTTAAGCCCACGATCGACATGTCCGATACCGCCGCTCCATCCGCCGTGATCCGCCGCAGCGACTACACGCCGCCTGCGTTCCTGATCGACGCCGTCGCGCTCGAATTCGATCTCGAGCCGGCGCGCACGATCGTCAAGAACACGATGCGCGTGCGTCGCAACCCGGACGCCGCGCCCGCGCCGCACTTCGAGCTGATAGGCGAAGCGCTCGAGTTCGTCGGCGCGCGGCTCGACGGCAGGCCGTACGACGCCGTGCGCGCGCACGAGCACGGCCTCACCGTCGAGAACGTGCCCGACGCGTTCGAGCTCACGATCGAGAACGCGTGCGCGCCCGAATCGAACACGACGCTGTCCGGCCTGTACGTGTCGAGCGGCAATTTCTTCACGCAGTGCGAGGCGGAAGGCTTTCGCCGCATCACCTACTTCGTCGACCGTCCCGACGTGATGGCGTCGTACACGGTCACGCTGCGCGCGGACGAGGCCGCGTACCCGGTGCTGCTGTCGAACGGCAACCTCGTCGATTCCGGCGGGCTGCCGGGCGGCCGCCACTTCGCGAAATGGGAAGACCCGTTCAAGAAGCCGAGCTATCTGTTCGCGCTCGTCGCGGGCAAGCTCGTCAAGCTCGAGGAAAAGATCACCTCCGGCAGCGGCAAGGAAAAGCTGCTGCAGGTGTGGGTCGAGCCGCACGATCTCGACAAGACCCGCCACGCGATGGATTCGCTGATCCATTCGATCCGCTGGGACGAAAAGCGCTTCGGCCTCGAGCTCGATCTCGACCGTTTCATGATCGTCGCCGTCGGCGACTTCAACATGGGCGCGATGGAGAACAAGGGGCTCAACATCTTCAACACGAAGTACGTGCTCGCGAATCCGGAAACGGCGACCGACGTCGACTTCGCGAACATCGAATCGGTCGTCGGCCACGAGTATTTCCACAACTGGACCGGCAACCGCGTGACCTGCCGCGACTGGTTCCAGTTGAGCCTGAAGGAAGGCCTCACCGTGTTCCGCGACCAGGAGTTCTCGGCCGACATGTCGGCGGGCGACGGCGAGCATGCCGCGGCGCGCGCGGTCAAGCGGATCGAGGACGTGCGCGTGCTGCGCCAGCTCCAGTTCGCCGAGGATGCGGGCCCGATGGCGCACCCGGTGCGGCCCGAGAGCTACGTCGAGATCAACAACTTCTACACGATGACCGTCTACGAGAAAGGCGCGGAAGTCGTGCGGATGTATCAGACGCTGTTCGGCCGCGACGGTTTTCGCAAGGGAATGGATCTGTACTTCCAGCGCCACGACGGCCAGGCGGTCACCTGCGACGACTTCCGGCACGCGCTGGCCGACGCGAACGGCCGCGACCTCGCGCAGTTCGAGCGCTGGTATAGCCAGGCGGGCACGCCGCGCGTGACGGTCCGCACCGCGTACGACGCCGCCGCGAAGCGCTATTCGGTGACGCTGCGGCAAGGCTACGGCGAAGCCGCGCCCGCCGCGCGCGACACGCAGAACGGGCCGCTGCTGATTCCGTTCGCGATCGGCCTGATCGGCGCCGACGGCCGCGACCTGCCGCTGCGGCTCGAAGGCGAGACGGCCGCGTCGGGCACGACGCGCGTGCTCGAACTGACCGACACGGAAACGACGTTCACGTTCGTCGACGTCGACGAAGCGCCGCTGCCGTCGCTGCTGCGCAATTTCTCGGCGCCCGTGATCGTCGAATACGACTACCGCGACGAGGAGCTCGCGTTCCTGCTCGCGCACGATAGCGATCCGTTCAACCGCTGGGAAGCGGGCCAGCGCCTCGCGACGCGCGCGCTGCTCACGCTTGCCGCGCGCGCGGCCGCGCAGCAGCCGCTCGCGCTCGACGACGCGTTCGTCGCCGCGTTCAAGCGCGTGCTGACGGACGACACGCTGTCGCCCGCGTTCCGCGAGCTCGCGCTCACGCTGCCGTCGGAGGCCTATCTCGCCGACCAGATGACGCAAGCCGATCCGGCCGCCGTCCATCGCGCGCGCCAGTTCGTGCGGCGCCAGCTCGCGACCGCGCTGCGCGACGAGTGGCTCGCGGTGCACGAGCGCCACCAGACGCCGGGCGCGTATGCGCCGACGCCCGACGACTCCGGCCGCCGCGCGCTGAAGAACCTCGCGCTCGCGTACCTCGCCGAGCTCGACGAGCCGGCCGACGCGGTCCGTCTCGCGCACGCGCAATACGACGCCGCGAACAACATGACCGACCGCTCGGCCGCGCTCGTCGCGCTGCTGTCGGCGGCCGCCGGCTCGGCCGACGCCGCGCGCGCCGCCGATCGCGCGCTCGACGATTTCTACCGCCGCTTCGAGAAGGAAGCGCTCGTGATCGACAAGTGGTTCTCGATGCAGGCGACGCGGCGCGGCACGCCCGAGCATCCGACGCTCGACGTCGTGCGCAAGCTGCTCGCGCATCCGGCGTTCAACCTGAAGAATCCGAACCGCGCGCGCTCGCTGATCTTCGGCTTCTGTTCGGCGAATCCGGCGCAGTTCCACGCGGCCGACGGTTCGGGCTACGCGTTCTGGGCCGACCAGGTGCTCGCGCTCGACGCGCTCAATCCGCAGGTCGCCGCGCGGCTCGCGCGCGCGCTCGAGCTCTGGCGCCGCTTCACGCCGGCGCTGCGCGACAAGATGCGCGACGCGCTCGAGCGTGTCGCCGCGAACGCGCAGTCGCGCGACGTGCGGGAGATCGTCGAGAAGGCGCTCGCCTGACGGCGGTTGCGGCCGCCCGTTTCCCGGCGGCCGCGGACGAAAAAGCCGGCATCGCGTGTTGCGATGCCGGCTTTTTTATGGTTCATCGCGGAATTCCGGGGAACGCGGCGCGGATCTTGAGGAAGAAGTACTCCTCGTCACGGTACCCGTAGGCCCTGCGCTTGATGACCTTGATCG